>CAZKTR010000204.1:0-6302 GCA_964555525.1 uncultured Pirellulaceae bacterium | reverse complement strand
CCTGCCCAAGTTGAGCCTGCTGCTCCGAATGAAAAAGAGTTGAAAGAAAAATTCGGCATGGTGTTTGGTTACAACGTCACTCGCAACTTTAAGTCACAAAACCCGGACGCTGACGTCGCTCAAATTTTGGAAGGCATCAAAGCTGCTGAAGGTGGCGTAGACAAAAGCGGCTATGTGTTTGGCTATCAATTGATGTCGCGTTTGAAAGATCAAAATGCTGGGCTCACAGGTGCTCATTTAGAAGCCGGAATCAAGAATGCGATGGCTGGCGAAGAACTTGGGATGAGTAATCAAGAGGCGCAGATGATCGGAATGGCGTTCACCCAAATGATTGAAAAAAAGCAAATGGAGGAAATGAAGAAAAAGGTAGACGACAATAAGGCCAAGGGCGAAGCTTATGTCTCTGCTCAAAAAGCCGCCAATCCAAATGTCAAAGAGCTCAGCGACGGAATCCACTACGAAGTTTTGAAAGAAGGCACTGGCGAGAAGCCGGGAGCTAAAGCGACCGTTTCAGTGGACTACACAGGTAGTTTTGTTGATGGCGAAGTGTTTGATTCTTCGGTTAAGCCACTCGACGGTAGGCCAGCCAAACCCGTCAACTTTCGACTCAGTGGCGGTGCGATTCCCGGTTTCTTGAAGGCGTTGTCGGCAATGTCGGTGGGTTCAAAATGGAGAGTAATTATTCCTGGTGATCAAGCTTACGGCATGCGTGGTCGAGGAAAGATTGGTCCAATGCAAACGTTGATCTTTGAGCTTGAGATGCTCAACGTTGTTGATTCAGGTGAGCCGCCAGTTGCACCAAACCCGCTTGAGCCAAGAGGATCGCTTTGAGTGATTCTTTGAAGTGTTGTCGCAAGACAAAGCTCCGGCAGTAGCTCCGGTATCTGGCAAATAGTCCGTTTAAAATTGCGATGCCGGCGTTAGGCACTTAACGCCACTGTATTTCTAAGCCGCTCATTCGTGAGCGGCTTTTTTTATAGGTTCGCCCGTTAATTTAGTGGCTCGCCTGCAATAGTCGGTCAATTAGGTTCCCGCCTTTGTTTCGGGTAAACCGTAGTGGACGAGGCAACGAGTTCTGAAGTTCATGCTGAAAGTGAAAGATCCATCTTTGTAGTTGATCGCAAAACTCTTAAACTTGACACGAGTGTCACGTTCATTTTCGAGTTTTCTAGAATGCAAAACTACAGGATACGCCTTTCCACACTGTTATGGATTGTCACCTCTGCCTGTTGTTTCACGGCAGGGCACCAATGGCATCGCCGGGACGCGATCATGGCGAGCGTTTCAGAGATTATCGTTCTGGGCGACGGGCAATACCACCTGCTAACCATGTCAGAACGGATTCCAAAAATAGATGTCATGGATCCTGCCATTGCGAATGTAGATCCACTCTCACCGACCGAACTCCTGATTCGTGGCTCGCAGCCCGGCGTGACCAATATGGTCGTGTCAACCGAAGACGGAAAAGTAACTAGCTTTCAGATTAACGTTCTTGGTCCCACTTCGGTTGTGGTTAAGAAAGCTAAACGGTGACAATGGACTTGATCTCTCTCCCTCTTTAAAGGGACTGCGGCTACAATCAAAGCAGGGTTGTTTGGGGTTGCTCGGTTGTCGTTGATAGATTGGAAGACGGATTGCGTTTATTTTTGACTTGCGGAACGGCGTTCTTTGCCGGAGCCTTGTCTCTGGTGTCGCAAATTATTGGTTTGCGTGTGGTGTCGCGAGAGTTGTCGGCTTCCGAGTTCACGGTTGCTTCGGTACTTGTTTGCGCGCTCTGCGGTCTATCACTTGGGGCGCTGATTGCTGGGCGACTTGCGGATCGAAAACAGTTAAAGCAGCCGAGCCGCGAGTCAACTTCTGACCGTCGCCCAAGCAACGCGTTGGCGTTTGGAAATATTCTGTTGGCCTTGGCTTCGATAGCGGTGCTGGTGCTTGCGCTGGTTGGCCGAGACCTTGCAGGTGGTTTGCGGGGTTTCGGCGGAGAGTCACTACAGGTGTTTTGTTTTTTGCTGGTCACCGTTTTACCGATCAATCTGTTGTTAGGAGGGATCGTACCAGTATTGACCAAGGCGATGTCGAAAACGGTCCACGATGTACAAGCTGCTTTCGGTTGGGTTTATGCTTGGGAAACATTTGGCGCCGCCGTTGGAGCGTGGGGCGTGGTGTTTGTCGCCGTGCCGACGTTGGGGGCGATAAGATCATTGTCGGTCGCCGCAGTGGTTGTTTTGGGATGGACAATGGTTGGTCTACTGCTTGGTGGGCGACAAACGGAAACGTTGGCTGAGCTGGCTGAAGTGTCTGGTGACGATAGCATTGCGGACGCCAGCGAACAAACGCAAAGCACAGCGCCTTCCCTGCTCCGCTGGCTGCTATTGTTTGCAGCATTGGCTAGTAGTTGCGCCAGCTTAGGAATGGAGTTGGTCTGGCAGCGGTACTTTGCCATCGTGTTCGGATCGGATTCCCATAGTTACGCGGTAGTCGCGACGGTGTTCTTGGTTGGAAACTCGATTGGAGCGTTGTTTGCTTCGCGAGTTTTGCGTGTTAGCAACGCGAGTAGAAAGCTCTATCAATGGCTTTTGTTGTTGGTTGGCGGATCGATTCTTGTGTCGGTGTGGTCATTAGAGATTTGGTTTCGGCTTGAGACACTAAAGTGGGTCTTGGGCTGGCTGAGACAGAATCCGCTTTTGGGCCGACTGCTGATGGCCGCTGCGGTTTTGTTATTGCCGGCGATCTTGATCGGTACTGCGTTGCCGGTGTTGGTCAAAATTTGGTCCACGGGGAAAGATTCGTTGAGTACGCGTGCCGGGCAGATCTATGGTTGTGTGATCGTGGGGAATGTTGTCGGAGTTTTGGTGTGTGCATGTTGGTTGATTCCAATGTTTGGTTTGCAAGTGACTGCGATTATTCTGGCTTCGGTTTGTATGGCGGCCAGTATCGGGATCTTCTTTTTGACGGCTCTTAGTCCCATGCGAAACCGATCCATCGGTAACGCGCTATTGTCGACCGGGTTTTGGTTGGTTGTTGGTGGACTAGTTGGTTTAGTGGTTATGATTTCAAATTCTTCCATGCGACCGGGTATGGATGGTACTGGTGAATGGGTTATCGACCACTATGTAGAACAAGCGAGCCATACGGTGGCGGTTACCCATCGAAAGGATTCGCCTACCAACAAGCGACTGATAATTGACGGTGTCACGATTGGAGAAAGCGGCGGTGGCGTGGATGAAAAGCAACAAGTGTTGGCTCATTTGCCGTTCATGATCGGTGATGCAAAACGGTCCAAGGTTTTGACGATTGGGTTGGGGACGGGGATCTTGGCGGGCGAGTTGGCTGCCAATGATCAGGTGGAATCGGTGACGTGTGTAGAAATTTCAGCTGCGGTGATCGAGGCGTCGCAGTGGTTTGCCGAAGAAAATCGGCAGGTGCTTGACCAGCCGAAGTTCAAACTGGTCCACGGTGACGGTGTGCAATATTTGCGAGCTGCTGAAACAGATTTTGATGTGATTGTTTCCGACGGTAAGTCTAGGCCGGGTGCGGCGTCGAACTTGCCGTTCTTTTCTAAAGAGTATTATCGGATTTGCGCCGATGGACTTTCGGACGATGGCGTTTTTGTGCAGTGGGTGTCGCTACGTTGTGACCAGCGTGAGTTGGAGACGATTTTAAAAACGTTTTGTGGCGAGTTTCCGTTTGGGCACATTGCCGTCGCCGCGCCGGGCTCGGTTTATCTGGTAGGCACGCGGTCGCCGGTCACGTTTGATCCGGCAGTCATTGAAGCTTATTTGCAAGGCTCGTCGACAGGAGTGCTTAAGTCGTACGGCTGGGCGGCTGGGGACGATGTGTTGGCGATGTATTGGTTAGACCAAACCGTTGTCCAGAAAGCACTTGAAGACGTATCGCCAAATACTTTTGATCGCCCGGTGTTAGAAAATTTCGCTTGGGCTTCCTACGGCCATTCGGTATTCGGTTTGCCGACTCAACTACCATTGATTCAACGCTTGATCGAAGGCGATGAGCTTTCGATGTTCAATGGGCAGCCGCTGAGAGATTCTGAGTTTCAGCCAACGGCTCAGTTGGTCGGCAAGGGGCGATTGGCAACGGCAGAGTTGATCGCTGCGGAGACGATTTTGTGTGCCGGTGAAGAGGATTGGTTGGATCGAGCAACGGTTCATTTTAAGAAAGCGATCGACTTGCTTCCTCAATTAAATCGGCAGCAGCACGTAGTGAAAGATTTTCGGGCTCTGGCAGTCCGTTCAAAAATCGGTAACGATATTGGTACCGAGTTTTCAGCGCTGTTGAACATTTCAGAACTTAACGCGGCCACCGCTCAGGATGAGCAACGGATGGGGGAAATTTTGGATTTGCAAAATCGAGGTGACTTGTCGCTGCAACATTTTTACCAAGCGGTTAAACTCTCTGATCGGCATCCACGTTATTTGATTTCATTCGGCCAAGCGTTGTTGCGACAGCAGAAGGCCTCGGCAGCGATGGGGCAATTTGAGCGAGCGATTAAGGCGATTGAGGAGGCCAAAGACAATTCGGTGTTCGACAGTGAATTGAAGCCAACGGCTGAGTTGATGAAAGGGATCGCGTTGTTGAAACTTCGGCAGACTGCGACGGGTGAAAAGATCGTGCGTGAGGTTTTAAGGAATCATCCGGAATTGCAGGAATTGTTTATCCAGTATCAAAATTAATTTTGTTGAATTAGTGAGTAGTAACATGCCTGCGCAGATTCTCGTCGCCGTATCGACATTCATGATTTTGGTTTCTTCCGTGGTTGGAGAAGAAACCAGTGTCCCGGTCGGTAAAGACGGCGACGGTTCGGTAACGGTCGAGTCGAATCTGGTTTGGCAACCTGTTACGCTGACGTTGAAGGGACTGTTTGCCGACGAGCAGCAAGATAAGCTCGACCCCAGCAAGCCGAATCCGTTTAGCGACGTTCGAATGGAGGTCGAATTTCTCCAAGGGGATCAACGATTCAAGGTTCCCGGTTACTTTGCTGCCGATGGTGACGCGGCGAATACTTCGGCGACCTCGGGTAACGTTTGGCGAGCCCACTTTAGTCCACCGACTGCGGGAGATTGGGAGTACCGAATTTCTTTCGTGGCCGGAAAAAATGTCGCTTGGGATCCAGAAGCTTCTGGCTCACAAGTGACCGCCTTCGAAAAAAGCGGGACCTTCAATGTTGAACCTGAGTCCAAGCCAAGTTGGGGCGACCAGCGAAACGGAATGCTGCTGCCCCAAGGAACGCATCTGGTTTTCAAAGCAACCGGTCGGGCGTTTTTTAAAGTTGGGCCGGATTCGCCGGAAACGTTGTTGGCTTTCAAGGATTTTGATGGCACGCAAACCCTCAAAGAAAAGAAAGGCCCGTTGAAGTCGTGGGAAAAACATGTCCGCGACTGGAACGAAAGCGATCCTACTTGGCAGGCTGGTAAGGGCAAAGGGCTGTTAGGAGCGCTTAACTACCTTGGACGTGTGAAACGCGTGAATAGCGTTTCGTTTTTGACTTACAACGTTGATGGAGACGGGAGCAATGTTTGGCCGCATGTTTCCGATACTGACAAAATGCACTTTGATTGTTCCAAGTTGGACCAATGGGGAATCGTTTTCTGGCATGCTCAGCGTAATGGTTTGCTGTTGCATTTCAAATTGCAAGAAACCGAAAACGACGATCACCGTCGAGGAGCCAAAGGGCAGCGTAAAAAAGTTGCTGGTGCACTCGACGGCGGCAAATGCGGGCCACAAAGAAAACTCTACCTGCGAGAACTGATCGCTCGTTTTGGTCATTTAAACATGCTCGAATGGAACTTGGGCGAAGAAAACACCCAGACGTTCGACGAACAACTCGCTATGGCTCAGTATATTGCTCAGACTGATGCTTACGGTCACAACATTGTTTTACACACTTATCCTAGCCAGCAAGACAAGGTTTACTCGCGTTGGCTTGGTAAGCCTCCGTTGACTGGTCTGTCGCTGCAGAATGAGTGGGACGATGTTCACAAGCGAACGCTGGAATGGGTTGCCAAGTCGAAGGGTAGCAAACGGCCGTGGGTCGTAGCGAATGACGAACAAGGAAATGCCCAGAGGGGCGTTCCTCCAGATCCGGGATACGAAGGGTTTGTCGGAGACGTGTCGGTTGGTAAGGGCGACAAAACTTATAACTTGCATGACATCCGCAAGCAAACGCTGTGGGGCAACTTGATGGCCGGAGGTGGTGGAGTCATGTATTACTTCGGCTACAAACTTCCTGAAAACGATTTGCTGTGCGAAGATTTTCGTTCGCGTGACAAGTCTTGGGATTACGG
>CAZKTR010000203.1:0-6322 GCA_964555525.1 uncultured Pirellulaceae bacterium | reverse complement strand
TCAGCACAAACCCTACTTTGTCGCTCAATAGCGCCGGCGAGTACGACGAAGTCGCGGAGTTTTCCAACGCAGATCTGGTAGTACGGGCGGAAAGCCGAATTTCAACCCTAATCGTCACAGGTGATGGTTCGGTCTCCGTTGACGCTGACAGCCCGGGAATATTGACCACCGAAAATTTCATCCTAAATGGCGGATCGGTAGAAGGCCAGATCGTTAGCCCATCGATTCAAAAGCGCGGATCTGGGTCGGCCACGCTGAGTGAACTTACGAACTTTGATGGTGATATTCTAGTTGAGGGTGGGTCGCTTTCTATCGATACTGGTGGCTTTGGAACGACAAACGGTACAACACGAGTTAGCCAAGGTGCAAGTCTTTCGATACCAGGGCCAGTGACATATGACCAGACAAGAGTCGAACAGGAAGACATCTTTTTGGATAATGGAAGTGAACTGTTCATCAGCCCCCGTTCTCAGACGGCAGTTCGCCTCGAAGGACGACTAGATCTTGCAGAAACCGGCGCAACGGTTGTCGGGCGGTCTCGATTTTCCAGTACCCTTGGGGGGCGACTTGAACTTGCGGGACAAATCACCGGTGGTGACCTTGAGCTTCTAGGAGGTTCGATTAGTTTGTCCGGCGGTGACTACGACTACACTGGCCAAACCATCGTGCGTAATGGCTCGCTGTCAATCGGCGAGGATGACAGACTTGAAAACACCTCCGGCATTGAACTCAGAAACTCCTCATTGTCTATTGGCGAATTCAACACCCAGGGCGTCCAACTGTCGAACGATCGCATTGCAGACTCGGTGGCCATTGATTCCTTCAACGGCGACCTAAATCTTGCACTGGGCTCTCAAGAGACGCTAGGAAACTTCCGACTTAGCCGAGGCGTTACAGATATCGATATCGGTGAGGGAGCGACCTTGGAACTGAACGGTCTTGAACGAGCGACGGGGGCACTGCTTTCAGTCTCCGAAGATAACATTCAATCGTTGCAAATAAATAATTTTTCGCACACAGCAGGAGAAGTCATTCCTTTTTTGACACTTCGGTCGCAGAATAACTTTACAAATTTTGCCACCACCAACGCAACTGGACAGATTGTCCCGCTGCAACTCCGATCGGTCGCGATTAACAATGCGGTTACGTCAGACAATGTTTTAGCGCTTAACAATGATGTACTAAGCTCCGACACAACGGTTGCAGCGATTGCTTTCGACAACTTGGACCTCGGTGGCAATCGACTGAAAGTGGAATCAGGTGCTATCATGGGATCGCAAAGTGGCGCCGACCTCAGGAACGGTGAACTTACCGCAGGTGCAACGGGCGACTTCGAATTGATCGTTCTTGGTGGAACGTCGACGATTGAGGCAAACATTGTTGACGATGGTGAAAATGCTGTCAGCCTGACAATCGGGGCCAGGACGGTTCTGGCTGGCACCAACACTTTCTCTGGAACCACTACGGTCAGCAATGATCTATTCCTAAATTCTGAAGACGCATTGCCTGACAATGCCCAACTGGACATTTTCGGTGGAAGTGTCACTTTTACTGCGAATTCTGGTACGCAGCATTCTCTGGATCTCATTCGCATTACTGACGGAGGCAGCATCGAGGCTGGCTCTGGGGCTAGTCCAGAAATTGAATTCAACCGTTTGGAACTTGAAGAAGGTACCATCGAGCGAAACGTTGTTCTTCAGGGTAATGGAGAAATTGTTAAAACTGGATCTGGGCAATCAAATCTCCAGCACAGTCTCTTCTCAGATTTCTCGGGGACGGTAATTGTCCAAGATGGAATCTTGGATACGAATCCGCTCGAACAAGCTACGTTTCGTATTGAGGGCGGAAGACTAGTGATCGGTGCAGGCTCTACGACGAATCCCAATCTCAACAGCTTTGAACTCGCTGGCGGCGAGCTTACGGTCAATGGTTCCGATTTTTCCCGGGAAGGTTTATCTGGCTCCTTTGCGGTCTCAGAAGACTCTCGCATTTCGCTCGTCGGCGACGTATTCTTTGAAAACGAAATAACAGGGACAGGCGATTTGGCGATCTCTAGCGTTAGAGAAACTAGGTTAGAAGTTCGCAATAGCAATGAGAACTATTCAGGAGACGTCACCATTGGCTCCGAGACGAATGCAACGTTTGCGTTTACCGATTCGCTAGGAACAGGCGACATTACCGTCGACGACGGAGGTACCCTCAGGTTCTTCTCCGCATTTGAAGGTGACTTCTCCAACGGCAGCCCATTAGCAATCGTTAATCGAGCAATTACCTTGGATAATGGTTCAATTGGAGTTAGCAGTGATAACGCCGTACTAGCAGATGTTACGGTCGAGGGACTTTCGTCGATTTCGGGGGGAACAATTATTGGAACAGTCCGGCTCAATGAACAGTCTCGCCTAACTCTGTCTCCTACAGAATCTGCTCCAGTCTTGATTGGAAGACTGGAGGTCAACGGCGAAGCCGAGCTGGAGTTTGGAATATCAACACTCGCCTCGGTTCAGGATCCCGCTCGCCAAATTACAGCTACCGTCTTCTCGGGCGTGCCAAATTCAGTGTTAAACCTGCAGGATCACAAATTGGCTAATACCGAATTGTCGTTGTCCTACAACATCGCCTCTGGACACAGCCTTGAAGTGCTCAACAATGGTCTAAACGCTGACCTAGTTATTTCCGAACGAGAGCGGCTTTCTGGAAGCGGGACACTCCGCAATTCAATTGCCATCTTAAATGGTGCGGTGATTAGCCCCGCGGATGAACTCGATGACACACTCTTCATCGACGGGTCACTGACGCTCGATGAAGGAGCAATCTATGAATTCAGTGGTAACTTGGAAGATCTAAGTATTCCTTTCCCTACCGCTGATGAATTTAGCAGCGACTTGATTAGCATCACCGATAGCTTGACATTTTCTGCCTCCCAAGCCCAGCCATTTATCCTGGATATCAGTGGTGATGAGAGTTTCCTTAGCCTACTAAACAGCGACCAACAATTTAGTTTCAACATTGCATCGGCAAGTGAGATCATTGGTTTTAGTGAAACGGCCGTTCAATTCCGAGGCCTAGAAGCTGGCACACAATTGTCGCTACGATCCGATGGCAGCAACTTAGTCCTAAGCAATTTCATTGTTGCTGTTCCCGAGCCATCAGGTGCATTGGTAATTTTCGGCTTGTCCATCTCGCTTCTGTCGCGTCGCTCAAGAAGAAAATAAATGTGGACAAGCCCACACAATCGCCTCCAGTTTCTAAGCGGGCCACGCTTCGGCTGTGTCGACGCGCTGCAATGTCGCAGGCGGCCCATTAAGGCCTTCGCCGACAAGCTCGCTGCGCATCTCAGAAACTGATTCAGACGCTTTCTGCCCAACTGGACGGGGTCTGATTCGCTTTTGTTCTATTTTGAGCTATGCTTACGTGATAAACTTGAGACCCTGATTGTTACTCACAATATCACAACACGACTCCAAGGTTTACGCGATGAATTGGCTCCATTTCCTCTTAGCTGGCATTATTGATTTTGACACACGACGACTGACTTTCCCTCTAGCGTTTGTCGTTGTGTCTATTTCCTGCGTGTCGTCTACCTATGGCCAGCTCAATGAAGAGAGCTTTCTTGTCGTCAACTCTGGGGAGGAATTCTTCGTCGACGGGGGAACAACTGAAGACGTAACAACTTTGTTAAATGGAGGAATTCTTAGCAACTCTGCGGGTCGTTCGACGATACAAGGCCCAGCACTCGTTCTTAACTCCAGCTTGATACGCACCAACGTTTTCACCTTGACATTGGAAGGCGCTATCAGCGGACAGTCGCAAAACACTCTTACTTTCAGTAGCGTACCTTATCAGAGTCCTGGTACTATTGTTTTGTCGGGAGACAATGATTATCAAGGGCCGACGGTCATTAACTCTGGTTCAGTTCTCGCAACAAACGAAAATTCGTTGGGAACCACGGACTCTGGAACTTCGATCACGGGTTTTGGTCGGCTAAGTTTACTAGCTCCAAGTTCTGAAGCGTTTGTTGTTGACGGCGGCGTTTTGGGTTTTGGCCACAGCGAAGCAATTACCAACGACACAACTTTGCAAAGTGGCGAGATCGCCATCTCGTCCGAATTACAATCCAGAATCCAGTTAGATCAACAAGGAGCAGCCGCAGCAATTTTGCGAGGCAATACACCTGTCACAAATGTGGTGGGCGGTGTTGAGGGGTCGGGCAACCTGACGCTGCAAGGGAACCTCACCTTCACCAATGCGGGCTTAGACCATTCTGGCGACGTTAATATCACAGACAACAACACCGACGTTCAGTTTAATGTTGCCAACGCTTTCAGCGGCGACACAATCGTTACTAACCAAGGTTCTTTGGAAGTCAATAACTCGAGCGCTTTGGGCAATTCCAGCAACGCGGTACAAGTACGAGACGGCGGAGAACTAATTCTCAATCAAAACGTAGACCGCGATGTGGATCTGCAGACTGGTAGACTTGAGACAGGAGATGGTGTCGCCTTCGACGGCGATGTTTTTGCCAGTGATTTTTCGACCGTTGGCGGGACCGGGACCTTCCGTGGTAATATCGATTTTGCCAACGGCGGTACGTTGTCCGGAGGGAATTTTGAAGGGACCATTGGAGGGGCAGAAGACCTACGGATCTCAGGCGGAGCAACAACAACAACACGCTTGAACGCCGCAAATACCTTTTCCGGGATCACAACGATTTCGAGTACGACGGAAATCAATCACGCCGACGGTCTTGGGACAAATGATTTTGGAACACTGATCAATAGCAGGCAAACCGACCTGAACACTGTGACCGAAGAGACGCTTACAGTTAGCTCGTCTGCAGTACTGAATGTTAACGTTGCTCAGAGGCAACTGCCTCGTGCGTTACCAAACACGTTTGTAGGCCTATTCAGCACAAACCCTACTTTGTCGCTCAATAGCGCCGGCGAGTACGACGAAGTCGCAGAGTTTTTCAACGCAGCCCTAGTAGTGCAGGAGGAAAACCGAATTTCAACCGTAGTCGTTAGAAATGGCGGTTCGGTCTCCGTTGACGCTGATAGCCCGGGAAGATTGACCACCGAAAATTTCATCCTAAATGGCGGATCGGTAGAAGGTCAGATCGTTAGCCCATCAATTCAAAAGCTTGGAGGTGGGTCGGCCTCGTTGAGTGAACTTACCAACTTTGATGGTGACATTCTAGTTGAGGGCGGGTCGCTTTCTGTCGCCCCTGGTGGCTTTGGAACGACAAACGGTATCACACGAGTTGCCAGCGAGAATGCAGTTCTTTCGATACCTGGGCCAGTGCGTCTTCAAGAGACAAGAGTCGTGCAGGAAGACATCTTTTTAGATAACGCAACTGGTATTCGAAGCGGAGGTGGACTGGTCATCAACTCCCAATCTCAAACGTCAGTTCGCCTCGAAGGACGATTAGATCTCGGAGAAACTGGTTCAATCATTAGCGCGGGGAGATCTCGATTTTCCAGTACCCTTGGGGGGCGACTTGAACTTGCGGGACAAATCACCGGTGGTGACCTTGAGCTTCTAGGAGGTTCGACTACTTTGTCCGGCGATGATTTCGATTTCACTGGCCAAACCATCGTGCGTAATGGTTTTCTTTCAATTAGAGAGGATAGCAGACTTGAAAACACCTCCGGGATTGAACTCAGAAATTCCAGATTGTTTATTAGCAACGCCAACACTCAGGGCGTTCAACTGTCAAACGATCTCATTGCAGACTCGGTGACCGTTGATTCATTCAATGGTCAACTGAGCATTTTATCGGGCACTCAAGAGACACTAGGCAACTTCCGACTTAGCCGAGGCGTTACAGAGTTTACTATCAGCGAGGGAGGAAACTTAGAACTGAACGGTCTTGAACGAGCGACGGGGACGTTGCTTGAAGTCTCCGAAGATGACAGTCAATCGTTGCAAATAAACAATTTTTCGCACACAGCAGGAGAGGTTATTCCTTTTTTGACATTTCGGTCAGGTTTTGCAACGACCAACGAAACTGGACACATTGTCCCGCTGCAACTCCGATCGGTTGCGATCGACGATGCGGTTGCGTCAGACAATGTTGCCGTCCTTAACAATGATGTACTAAGTTCCAACACAACGGTTGCAGCAATTGATTTCGACAACTTGGATCTTGGTGGCAATCGATTGAAAGTGGAATCCGGTGCTATCATGACAGCGCTATTTGGCGACCTCACAAACGGTGAACTTACCGCCGGTGCAACGGGCGACTTCGAATTGATCGTTCTTGGTGCAGCATCGACGATTGAGGCAAACATTGTTGACGATGGTGAAAATGCTGTCAGCCTGACAA
>CAZKTR010000202.1:0-6332 GCA_964555525.1 uncultured Pirellulaceae bacterium | reverse complement strand
GTTCAACAGAAAATCGAAGCCGCCCAAAAGAAGATGGAAGAGGCCAGTAAAGCGTTGAAAGACGCCAAACGCGAAAACGCTACCGAGAAGATGGAAGAAGCCGAAAAGGCACTCGCAGAGGCCAAGAAGGAGCTCGAAGAAATCCTTCGTCAACTGCGTGAAGAGGAAGTCGATTCAAAACTCAAAATGCTGGAAGAGCGTTTCCGGGCGATGCTGGAGCAACAAATCCGCGTTAACGAATCCACCAACAAACTGGCTCTGACCCCCAAAGAAGCTCGGACGACTGAGTTTGAAATCAGCGCCAATCGTTTGGCGGGGGATCAGAAGATCATCGCAACTGCTGCCGGTCGCGCTTTGTTATTGCTTAAAGAAGACGGAACTTCGATTGCGTTCCCCGTCACAGTTGAAGAAATGCAACAAGACATGATCCAAGTCGCGAATCGACTTTCCGCTGCGAAGGTAAATACCGTTACTCAAGAAATTGAGGCCGATATCGTGGAAACTTTGAATGAATTGATTGAGGCGTTGGAAATCATTCAAAAAGAGAACGAAGAACAAGACCAGCAACAGCAAGATTCGCAACAGCAGCAAGGTCAACCCGGTGACGAACCTCTGGTGGACCGTATCGCTGAACTGAAAATGCTCAAGTCACTACAGCAACGAATTTTCAAACGACATCAACGGTATTCAAAATACTTGGATGATCCGGACGATCCCGTCGGCGTCAGCCAAGAACCCGATGTCGTTGCTGCCTTGGAGCGTCTTGCCGGACGTCAAGCACAACTCACCGAAATCACTCGTCAACTGGTCAATGAGATTAATGAATAGGACGAACTGCGTGTACAACTCATTTGAATTTTCCGCTCGATTAATCGGTGCGCAAAAGTTAATATTGTCCTGCTTGGCTTTAACGTTAGCACTAACAGCAAACAGTCCTCTGTTTGCTCAGCGCACTCCTGCGGTCGACGAACCTGATGTTGCTGACGTCGATCAACTGGAAACGGAGAAGTCTTGGCAGTTAAAGAACGAGGTCCAGTCTTTGGAAGCGATTGAGGCTTGGGTCAATGAAAGCCCAGCGTTGAAAAAGGCCGCATTGAAAAATGCGATCCGAGCGTTTCATGATTTCAAACTTGACGACGCCGCTGGTGCAGCCACCTACTCCGCTGATCGACTCGACCGTGTGATTGCAGCGGTCGCGACTGCTCGTCCGGATATCGCCAAGATCGCCAATCAGCTTTCGGGCCAACGTAAATCGGTGCTACCGCCTAACTTTAGCCACGTGCTGGACAATCAAGACGAACACGCGTTTGTCAGGGACCACGTACGATTGTTGCTGGGTCGCTGGTTGGCTCAAAATGAATTTTACGACGAAACCGTAGAGCAACTGAACTTGGTGGATGCCGAGGCCGTTTTAACTCCAGAATCGGTTTTGTTTTATCGAGCGTTAGCCGAACATCAACTGTTGCAGAAAGATGATTGCAAAGCCACGGTTGAAAAGTTGTTGGAACACGAAGTTGATTTGCCCGTTCGCTTTGCTGTGGTAGCCAAGATGATGCTGGCTGATTTGTCACCGGTCGAAGAGGGCTCATTGGACGAAATCTCGCGGTTGATGAAAGACATCTATCGCCGCACTCAGTTTCAGCGAAGCGGCACCTTGGTGCTAAAACAAGAAGCGGATGTGATCGACAAACTCGACAAACTGATTGAAGATCTCGAAGAACAACGGCAACAACAGCAGCAAGCCAATAGTTCGGCGGACGGGGCGAAACCAAGTGGAAACCCAATGGAAGAGTCGCAGCAATCCGAAACCAAAGGTGACGGCAAGGTAACCTCAAAAGACTTGGCCGACGGCGGGCAGTGGGGCGATATGGCTCCTGCTGAACGTTCCGCAGCGATGGCCGAAATGGTCAAGGACATGCCTCCGCACTATCGCGCAGCGATCGAAAAGTACTTTCGACGATTGGCTCAAGAGGATAACCAATGAAGTTTTGGCGTGGTCAGTTCGGGCTTGTACCGGTTCTAAAATTCGCAAGCTTGCTAGGTTTGCTGGTATTCACTTTGCATACCACCACAAACGTGGCCTGCGCCCAAACGCCGACAGTAGACATCCGCATGCTCGATGGGTCTAAAGTCCTTGGGACGATGGTGGAGGTGACGCGAGACCAGTTGAAATTGGAAAACGATACGGGCTCGATGACGGTTGAGGTAGAGCAAATCGAAGCGATTAAATTCCCCGAATCCGAGTCTGCCAAATTACCCGAAACGGCCGCTCAGTTTTACTTACTGGACGGTTCGTCCGTGTTCGTTGATAAGTACAATTACGCCGATCGAAAAATTACGGCCACGATGACCACCGGGAATGAAACTTCGATTCCTAAACGAAACGTCAGTAGCATCATCTTTGCAGGCGATCGAGCGGCGATTCGAAAACAAGTCGATCAGATCAAGCGAGATTCAGACGTGGTTGCCGATACACTGATCGTGCTTCGCAATGAAGAGTTCAATGCGATCGAAGGCGTCGTCAAGGGGCTCAATCCAAAGAGCGTTCAGTTTGCGATCGAAGAACAATCAGCGGACGTGCCGATTTCAAAGTTGTCGGCGATTACTTTTTTCAAAGCAGGCAAAGACGATTTCTCCGATCCGCTAGCGACTTGTGTTTTGAACGATACGTCTCGAATTAAACTACGCGGTTTTGAGTTAACGCCGAAGCAGCTCGTTTTAACGTCTTTGACCGGCGAAAAGTTTAACGTGGAATTTAACAAAGTTGTCTCGTTTGAGTTTAACACGTCAACTGCTTTACCGCTGACCAACCTAACTCCTTCAACCAACGATTGGGAACCGCTGCTAGCCGGGCAGGCGATAGTCGAAAAGCTGCGTCAGTTGCGACTCGCCCGAATCAATCAATCGTTTAGCGGGCAACCACTGTCATTGATGGTCCCCCGGCCTGACAAAGAAGTGGAAGCCGGAAAGACACGAACGATTGAACGGACTTACGAGTCCGGAATCGCGGTTCAAGGCGGCGGCCGTTTGGCTTGGCGATTAGAGGGCGACTATCAATCTATCAGCGGGTTAATTGGTTTCGCCCCGCAGGCCAGCGAGTTTGGTCGGGTAAAGGTCCGGATCTTGGTTGATGGAAAAGAGCGCTACACACAAGAGCTTGCGAAAATTGAAATGACCGAACCTCAACCGTTTGAAATCGATTTGGTGGACGGTCAACGAATGATCATTGAAGTCGACTATGCCGACGGTCGCTCGATCGGCGACGTGATTCACATGGTAAACCTAACACTGCAAAAATGATTTTAAAACTAACAACCTTTGTGATGACTCGCTTTCGGTTTTCTAGCCTTGTGCTGGCCGGACTGGTTTTGTTGGCTGGCAACAGTGGAACCGTTCTACGAGCTCAAGAGACCGACCAGGATCTCCCCAAAGAACTTCAGCAACTCGAGCAGCAGCGAATCGACGCGATCGCCAAGGCGGTACCGAGTGCTGTGGGTATCTTTGGCCCCGGCGGTAACGGCGGTGGAAGCGGGGTCGTGATTTCACCCGATGGCTATGCGGTTACCAACTTTCACGTGATTCAGGGCTGCGATAACTTCATGAAGTGCAGCATGTCCGACGGCAACTTGTACGACGCCGTGATTGTGGGCATCGATGCGACTGGTGATGTGGCGCTGATCAGATTACTTGGCCGAGACGATTTTCCGGTTTCCAAGCTAGTCGATAGCGATCTAGTCCGCGCCGGAGACGCTTGCTTTGCCGTTGGCAATCCATTTTTGCTGGCCACGGATTTCCAGCCCACCGTTAGCTTCGGCATCGTTTCGGGGACTCATCGCTACCAGTATCCGTCTGGTACGATTCTTGAATACACCGATTGCATCCAAACCGATGCAGCCATCAATCCTGGTAACTCCGGCGGTCCGCTGTTCAATGCGGATGGAGATTTGATCGGAATCAACGGTCGAGGATCGTTTGAAAAGCGAGGCCGGGTCAACGTCGGCGTCGGGTACGCGATTTCAGCGAATCAGGTCAAATTGTTTTTGAGCCATTTGAAAAGCGGTCGGCTGGTCGATCACGCAACGGCCGGGTTCACGGTAGCAACCGATCAAAACAACGGCGTACTGGTCGATGGAATTTTGGAATCCAGCGAAGCTTACCGACAAGGTGTTCGCTACGACGATCGATTGGTCGAATTTGCTGGTCGTAAAGTGACAACAGTCAATCAGTTTAAGAACGTCTTGGGGATCTTCCCTAAAGGCTGGCGAGTGCCCATCAAATTCGATCGAGATGGCACGACGATCGACGTTTTTATTCGCCTGCAAGGTGTTCATGCGGAAGAAGAACTAGTCGGGATTGTTACTGGCGGTAATGGGCCTGCCCCCCAGCCTCAACCCAAGCCCGATGAAAAAAAGCCCGAGACGATCATACCTAAGAAGCCAACAACATCTGCACCAGCGGGTTATGAAGATTGGTACCAAAGCAAAAAAGGATATGCCAACTATTATTTCAACCAACAGCAACAGCAACGTGTCTGGAACGCGGCCATCGGTGAAAGCGATTTTGGTAAGTACACAAAGTCTTGGAAGTTAAGCGGCAAAGATTCTCAGGGCACCGAAATCGAGATTGTGTTGGGAGACGAACAGTCAGGAATCAAAGCGGGAGAGGATGCCTTTGTTTTGAAAATCGCCGATGACTTGACACAGCAAGCGAAAGCGAATCCTCGAAGTACGTTCTTGCTGGCCCTGCATCAATGGCGACAAATGATGCGGTTGGGCCCAGACAAATTCGGTCAATCAACTTACTGGGGTGAAGTTCAAGGCGCCGACGGCGAACCGTACGATTTGATGGTGGCCACACGAGATATTCTTGAGTCAAATTTATTGTTCGCCAAGAGCGACGGGCGTTTGCGAATGTTTGAGTCGTTTTTGGATTTGGATCAAGATCCTTGCACGCTCGAGTTTACAGATTACCAAATGGAAAACGATGTCATGTTTCCGGCCAGCATTACTTTTCGTATCGGCAATGGAAAATCCGAGACCATTTCGTTAGAAAAAATCGAACTGGGCGAGCCCGACCAAAGCACACAGGATTCAGATGAATAAGTTAAGTAGCTTGAGTGGTGCCACACGTGAAGTAGTGCGTGTTGCAATAGCCAAATCAATTCTAGTTTTCGTCTGGGCGTTGATCATCTGCAACGTGAGTCATGGACAGCAGGCTGATCAGGAAAACGCTGCTGCACCAGTTTCTGAACAGCAGCAAACAACCAGTCGAATTGCAACAGTAAGTCCGCCGGCAAGTTTTCGCAATGTCGTTCGTCAGGTGCAATCGAAACTGGTCAAGATTGTCGGTGGTGGCGGGGTTCAAGGCTGGGGATCGTATCAAAGTGGGGTTTGCATTTCCGAGGACGGCTATATTTTGACGTCTTGGAGCTACGTGCTGGAGGCGGAAAACGTTTGGGTGACCTTGGATGACGGCCAGAAATTTACAGGGACGTTGGTTGGGTACGACCCGCAGATCGAAATCGCGGTTTTGAAAATTGATGCCAACGGTCTTTCACACTTCAAGCTTGATTCGGCGGTAACTGCAAACCTTGGGGCTCGAGTTTTGGCTTTTAGCAATTTGTATGGTGTCGCCACGGGCGATGAACCGGTGAGTGTCCAGACGGGCGTTTTGTCGGCCAAGACAAAGTTGTCCAGTCGACGGGGGGCGTTCGAGTCGGCGTACAATGGCGACGTGTACTTAGTCGACGCAATCATCAACAATCCTGGCGCAAACGGTGGCGTGCTGTGCGATCGCAAGGGGCGACTGTTGGGTGTGATCGGGAAAGAGTTGCGAGATAACAATTTGGACACATGGCTGAACTTTGCGATTCCAATCAGTTCAATCACTACGTCGGTTCAAGAAATCCGAGATGGCCAAATGATCGTTCGAGACCGTTCGGGGCAACGCAAACCGAGCGAGCCGATGAGTTTAAACTTGATGGGATTGGTGATGATCCCGAACGTGGTCGATAGAACACCTCCATTTATCGATCGAATCGTTGCCGGGTCAGCAGCGTCAGATGCGG
The DNA here is from genome assembly GCA_964555525.1 of uncultured Pirellulaceae bacterium. Taxonomy (GTDB): domain Bacteria; phylum Planctomycetota; class Planctomycetia; order Pirellulales; family Pirellulaceae; genus Mariniblastus. Next base: position 265 of record CAZKTR010000202.1, on the reverse strand, counting down.
ACCTCCGCCCGGACGATCTTGTGATCAGTGTTAATAACAAGCTATGCCCGAGCGTGAAGGATCTACAGGAAGAGCTTGAATACGTCGACCGCGATAGCAAATTGCGTTTGACGATTCGTCGCAATAACGATTTCATCGATATTGAGATAAGTTTGTAGCTGGGCTCGCCAGAGTTCAGGCTTTTCGGCATTTTTTACGCGGAGTGTTTGCAGTAGTCGCCTTTAGGCGATTTCCCGGGCCAAAGGCCTAACCGTTTGCCTAGCCC
>CAZKTR010000201.1:0-6350 GCA_964555525.1 uncultured Pirellulaceae bacterium | reverse complement strand
TCCGTAAGAAGGGTTTGGAAGCCGCTCAAGAAGTCGATGTGATGGGCTTGAAGAAGCCTGTGATTGATTTGCTAGGGCGTTTGCATTTCCGGACCAGTTACAGTCAAAACGTGTTGCGGCATAGCGTTGAAGTGGCTTTTATCTCTGGCATGCTGGCCGAGATGATGGGGATGGATGGGCAGTTGGCCAAACGAGCAGGTTTATTGCACGACATTGGAAAAGCAGCCGACCATGACATGGAAGGCGGGCACCCGAAGATCGGAGCGGATTTGCTGAAGCGTTACGGTGAGTGCGAAGAGGTCGTGCATGCCGCCTTCGGTCACCACGATGAAATTTTGGCCGAGTATCCTTATACGGTAGTCGTGGCAACCGGCGACGCTTGCAGTGCTTCGCGTCCGGGGGCTCGTCGCGAGTCGCTTGATCGCTACGTCAAACGAATGGAAGAACTTGAACAGATCGCCAAAGAATTCAAAGGCGTTCGCCAAGCTTACGCGGTTCAAGCGGGTCGAGAAGTTCGCGTGATCGCGAGTGCCAGTGATACCGATGATGCCAAAGCAGCTAAGGTTTGCCGCCAGATTGCATCAGCTTATGAGGAACGTCTTTCCTATCCCGGAGAAGTCAAGGTCGTGGTGATTCGCGAATCGCGTTTTACTGAACTGGCCAAGTAGTTTTATTTTAAGCCCGTAATAGGTGGCTTGATTTCGCAAACACTATTTTTGACACACACAATATTCATATCTCTGTTGCCGACGGCATTGATCAGAAATGCCGTTGGTTAAACAGTTAGAAAGCAAAACGTGAGAATTCTTTTTATTGGAGACATCGTAGGGAAACCGGGAGTCGAGATTGTGCTGCAAGCACTACCAGGGTTTCGACGGCAAGAGTCGATCGACTTGGTGATTGCTAACGGTGAAAACTCAGAGTCAGGGTCAGGAATCACTCCAACGATTTATAAACGGTTGATCTCCGCCGGTGTGGATTGTGTGACCTTGGGCGATCATATCTATCGCAAAAAAGACATTATTTCGGTTTTAGAAAGCCGCGACAACATCGTCAAACCGGCTAACTATCCTGCTGAGGCACCGGGGAAAACTTGGACGATTGTCAAATCCGAAACCGGCAAAGAAGTTGCCGTGTTTAGTTTGATGGGGCGAGTGTTCATGAAACCGGTGGACTGCCCGTATCACAAAGCGAACGATATTTTGGACGAAATTCCTGAGTCGGTTAAGATTCGGTTTTGCGACTTTCATGCCGAAGCGACCAGTGACAAACAGTTGATGGGGCGGCACTTGGACGGTCGAGTTACGGCGGTGTGTGGAACTCATACGCATGTGCCAACGGCAGACGAACAAGTTTTGCCAGGCGGTACGGCGTATATCTCCGATGTCGGGATGACCGGTCCTCACCTGAGCATTCTCGGTCGTAAAATCGATAAGGTGTTGCAGGCGACGCTAACGTTCCGGCCGATTCCGTTCGATGTCGCAACCAAACAAGTCGAGATCTCCGGCGTGGTGATCGAAGTCGATGCCTCAACTGGGAAGGCTCAAGGCATTCGCCGAATCAAAATCAATGAACGCGACGCGAGAAATTTTGAAGACGAGTATGAAGACTAAATTGAGTGTTGGGATTCGCGATGGATTCCTTTTGCTGTTTTTTAGTTATGCTTTGACCATTCTCTTGCCAAACGAATTTAGAGATCCCTCTGCGGACGTTTTCTTATGTTAAAACCATTCAGTATTAGTGTCATGATCTCCGGAGGGGGAACGACACTGAAGAATTTGATCGATCGTTACGATCACGGCGAACTGGATGCTCAGATTGCGCAAGTGATTTCCAATAAACCAGACGCTGGTGGTTTGCAGTATGCTGCCGATGCGGGGATTGATTGCGAGATCGTCGATCACCGAGAGTACGATAGTGTGGGATCATTCAGTCAAGCGATCTTTGATGCTGCTCGCGGCGCTGGAGTTGATTTGGTGGTGATGGGTGGTTTTCTACGTCGAGTGGCGATTCCTAAAGACTTTGAAAATCGTGTGATTAATATTCACCCGAGCTTAATTCCTGCGTTCTGTGGCAAGGGGAATTATGGTCGACGAGTCCATCAAGCGGTGGTGGATTATGGTTGTCGAGTTTCTGGTTGTACGGTTCACTTCGTTGACGACCAATACGACCATGGACCGATCATTGCTCAGAGTACCGTTGAAGTGAAAGCGGAAGATTCTGCGGAGTCACTGGCGGCGCGAGTTTTCGAAGCCGAGTGTGAGTTGTACCCGCGAGTGATTAATGCGATCGCCAGCGGGAAAGTTAGCACGACAGGCCGACGGGTGGAATGGGCTTGATCGATGGCTGACGCGGAGCAGTTAAAGCAGCAGTTGTGCGAGTATGGTCGCCGGGCCTACGACAAAGGTTTGGTAGCGGCCTGCGACGGAAATCTTTCGGTGCGTTTGGATCAGGATCAGATTCTTTGTTCGCCAACGTCGCAGTGCAAAGGCTTTTTGAAGCCCGAAGATATTTGCACAGTTGATTTGGACGGAAATCACATTGCCGGGGAAAAGCGCCCCACCAGCGAGATTCGTTTGCATTTGGAAGTTTACCGGCGACGTAGCGATGTACGCAGCGTCATTCACACTCACCCACCCCACGTGACGGCGTTTGCGATTTGTGGCAAGCCGATTCCTCGTGGGATTTTGGCAGAGCCCGAGATATTTTTGGGGGAAGTTCCAACGGCCGAATACGCGACGCCCGGCAGTGAAGCGTTTGCGAAAACGATCGTACCGTTTGTCAATCAAACCAACGCAATCGTGCTGGCCAATCACGGGATGGTCAGCTACGAGCGAGATCTTGAGCGAGCGTTTTGGTTGACGGAGATTCTTGACGCGTACTGCCGCACGTTGATCTTGGCGGCAAATATCGGCGAGCCGAAGCAATTGAGCGAGCAAGAGCGAGCGGAGTTGCAACGACTGCGACGCGAGTTTGGTTTTGCTGGTGATGATGTCGAGTGATCTTATCGCCAAGTCAAGTTAAGCTATGGAAGAATGAGTGCATCTTCGGCATAGGATTCCAATTTATCATACGATACGAATTGCTTGCTGATTCGATCGCACAGGCGAGCTAGGTAAAACGACTCAAATTCACGTTCGCTAGTTTGGATTGACGGGCGTCCGGCTTCAGGGAAATGATACTGTTTGGGACCGACGGAGAAAGCAATTTTTCCTTCGTTAGCGACATCAAAAGCACTCGCCGTCCATTCACAACGACCTTTGTATAGAGTGGCTCCTTCGTGAATCGAGTAGTTCTCGACATCGATAACCACCACAAAGTCAGCTTCGACGGCCTCACCGAGTTTGCCTGGGCTATCATCTCCCCAGCCGTTAGCGTCCATGAATTCTTCGACTTTGGCTGGAGCGGCAACGGTGATTTTGTCGTTGCTGGTTGCCAGCAAAATCCCAATATGTTTGGTCATGGTGACTGAAAGCGAATCCGGTCCAAAGGCCGCGGCGTCTGATGTACAGACAATCGCGACTTTCTTTCCCTTGAGACCTGTGAAAGCTGGCTCGATTTTGTGCCCTTTGATGACGTAAAGCAGCTGAGCCATTTCTTGGATGCAGCCGGTGGAGGTCGCAAAGGTGGCGGCAAGAAGTAGTAGTAACGCGAGGTTGGATTTTTTGATTACTGCGAACATTCGGAGACCGCTAAACAACGATTTGAGGTGGGTTTAAGTCGCAGGAAGACTAGCTATGTGCGATATCCGACGCAATGTCACTTGGTGATAGCACAAAGGTGGCGACAAGCTGCCTCCGTCGCCTCCGGCCTGTCTACGCGACGGGCCGAGCAAGCAAGCTATCCAAATAGAAACAACTCAATTTCCAAGATTGATTTATTTGGAGGAACTAAACCGCAAATAAACGCGAATTGCCGCCTAAAGGCGGCGCCGGCCAAAAACAACACCGACTCAACAGACTCAGTGGCAATCTTGGTTATTCAACAGCCCAAGGGGCTAACCGTTTTCCTAGCCCAGCCTAAGGAACTGAAAGTTCCGCAGGGCTGGGTAGATCATTGCCAAATGATTCCGAGGGCCAACGGCCTGACCGTTAGACGAACCGGCATAACTAACGGCCAGGCCGTTGGCCCTCATGTACGTGAGCGCGGACGTAACCCAGCCCTGCGAATCTTCGATTCTTAGGCTGGGCTAGGAAAACTGCCAGACCGTTGGTCCTAAAGCGCTGACGCCGCCTTCCGGCTCGTCGTTAAACTACTCAAGGCCGAGCGAAAGGCGACATTACAACTGGCTGATAACTGCGTCGCCCATTTCACTAGTTGAGCATGCGGCTTGCCCGGCGACCGCGATGTCTGCGGTTCGCAAGCCTGACTCGAGCGTTTGCGCGACAGCGTTTTCGATCGACGCGGCGATCTCGGGAAGCTGGAATGTCGAACGCATCATCATCGCTACCGATAGAATGGTCGCCAATGGATTTGCAATCCCCTGCCCTTGAATATCAGGAGCTGAACCGTGGACCGGTTCGTACATGCCTTTTCCGTGTTGGTCTAACGAGGCCGATGGAAGCATTCCGATTGATCCGGTCAGCATCGACGCCGCGTCGGAAAGGATGTCGCCAAACAAGTTGGTCGTGACCAACACATCGAACTGCTTCGGTGCTCGAACCAGTTGCATGCAAGCGTTGTCAATGTACATGTGAGAAAGTTCGACTTCTGGATATTCTTCGCCAACCGAAATCATGATCTCTCGCCAAAGTTCAGAGACTTCCAAAACGTTGGCTTTGTCAACACTGCAAACTCGTTTGTCGCGTAGCATCGCGGTTTGGAAAGCAACATGACCGATGCGACGGATTTCGGATTCGGTGTAGGTCAGTGTGTTGAAGCCCATTCGCTGTCCGTCACGTTCTTCGAGGCCACGCGGTTGACCGAAGTAGATGCCGCCTGTCAATTCCCGAACGATCATAATGTCCAATCCCGAAACCACTTCGGGCTTGAGCGTCGATGCATCGGCCAGTTGCGGAAATAAGGTGGCAGGACGTAAGTTGGCAAATAGGTTCAGCGCTTTTCGAATTCCCAGCAGTGCTCGTTCAGGCCGGTGTTCGCGTTGGATGGCTTCCCATTTTGGACCGCCGACGGCACCTAATAAAACCGCATCGCATTCTTGCGCCAAGGTAAGTGTCTCAGGTGGTAGCGGGTGTCCATGTAGGTCGTACGCCGTGCCACCCATCGGCGCGGTGGGGCATTCAAAGCCCGTATTGTGTTTTGTGTTGATTGCCTCAATCACGCGAACGGCTTGTTCGGCGACTTCAGGTCCGATTCCGTCGCCAGGTAGGATTGCAATTTTGGGCATGGGTCAGCAGTTTGTTGTTTGTTGTGGAAGGTGAAAAATGTTGAAAGCGGCACACTTATAGGCTGCTTGATGGCAGAAGATCAGTCTTCCACTTTTTTCAGGAAAAACGGCATCAGTTCCCAACCGTTTGGCATCGCAAGATCGCTCGCCGCAGCGTTGGCTTCGTGGTACGCATCGTACGAATCAGCTTGGATGTCTGAGCCACAGATCGCGAATGGAACGTCGCCATGCGTATGAGTCTTGGTGCTCAAGTAAGTCGGGTGATCTGGCGTGACCAGTAACCGATAAGGCTCGCCGGATTTTTCAAGGTGCGCCAAAATCGGCGCCACGATATCGGTGTCGATCGACTCTAGCGAAGCGATTTTTTTCTTCAAGTCGCCTTCGTGGGAGGATTCGTCTGGTGCTTCGATGTGAACGCAAACCAAATCGTATTTGTCTAACGCCTCTATTGCGTAGCGGCCTTTGGCGGCGTAGTCGGTGTCGGTGTAGCCGGTCGCTCCGGGGACTTCGATGCGGTCCCATCCGACTAAGGCGGCGAGTCCACGTAGCAAATCGACGGCGGTGATCATCGCTCCTTGGACGCCATGCAAGTCAGCAAACGCGGTTAGGTCTGGACGTTGGCCGATACCCCATAGCCAAACGTTTGTCGCGGTCGGCTTGCCGTCGGCCGAACGTTTTTCGTTGACTGGGTGAGCAGAAAACCAATCGAGGGAGCGTTCCATCAAATTGCAAAGTAAATCACTGCCGGGCCCACGAGGGAAATCTTCAGCAACTGATTTGTCGGTTAAGTCGTGCGGCGGTGTCGCTCGGCTGTCCTGAGAAAATGGAGCTGAACTGCCTTCGTTGGGGCGGTACATCAGTAAGTTGCGATAGCTCACGCCGGGGATGAATTCAAGTTGCCCGTCGTCAACGTTTTCTTGAGCGGTCGCCAGTAGTTCTTTCGCTTCCTCGGACGAAATGTGTCCCGCGGTGAAACTGTTCATCGTTTGGTCGACGATGGAAA
>CAZKTR010000200.1:0-6416 GCA_964555525.1 uncultured Pirellulaceae bacterium | reverse complement strand
GCCGCAAGGAAACAAACGCTTGACACTCACCTATCGTCCGAGCAGATCACACCAGCGACGGTAGCCGTATTCGAGGTAGGCGCGGGAGACGTCATTGATCTCCTCAAAACCTTCCCAGCAGGTTTCGCAACATTCTTCGACCGGGATGGTGATCGTTTTACGGACCATCTTTAAGACTTGGACTGGCACGCAAACGCGTACTTGATACGGCACGTTGACCGTGTAAGTCTGCAAATGCTCTCGAGCAACTTGTCGAGGAACCTTGACCAAAACGGTGCGGTAGCGAGTTTTGGGAACGTTTTCCCAGTAAAGCTCGGTGCGTGTCTGCGGTACGTTACGGACCTTGGTTTCGTAAACCGTTTTTGTGCGGATCTCGGGAACGTAGGTCATGTAGGTTTTCATGACGCTGTCGGAAACCGTGCGAGTTTCGGTGCGAGTACTAGTGCGAGTTTTGATCTTCGGCACCATCACGGTTTTGTACTTGGTCGTGAATACCGGTATTTTACGTTCTTCGGTTTTGTACTCGATACGAGTTCGGAACTCGGGCACGACTTCGGTGTATGTTTCCTCTTTGTGGACTGGGAATTCGACATACTCGGTGACGTCTTTTTCAATGAACTCCGTTTTTGCAACTTTGACAGTGTATTCTTCGTCGTAAGTCTCAGGGACTCGTTTGACGAACTCTCGCGTTACTTTCTTAGTTCGCTCGCCAGCAACCTTGACCTTGACTTCAACTTCCTCTGTGTACGGTACGCGTTCTTGGTAGGTTTCGGTGACGGTCTTAGGGACCACACGGGGTTCTTTATAGCGGTACTCAATTGGCTGCGGTTCTATGTTGACGGTCTCGTATTTGATAAACGGCAAGCTATGAGTGGCGATTTCTTCGCGCGTTCGTTTCAGGATCACCTCGCGGGTCTTAGGAACCCAACGATATTTCGTGACCGAGAATTTCTCGGTGCGTTCGGCGTCGATCAAATCGTAGACCTTAAGATTCGCTGTGCGGGTTTCATTTTGATAGTGAGTCACCGGTACGTTACGCACTCGACTTTCGTCGCGATACTTAAGCACGGGAACCTGATACGGCAGCCGCTGCTGAACATCTCGATAATCGGTGTAAGGAATTCGCTGAGAAACGATCCGCGGGCACCAAACGTTCCGAGTGTTGGTTTGCGATCCGACTGAACACGAAGTGCAACCGCAACAATCTTGGCAAACCGAGCAAGTCGGGCAGGTGACTTCCTTGCGTTCCCAGCGGCCGAGATCACGAGTGATGACTCGGTACTTGGTTACGGGTGCTTGCCGTGTGATGGTGCGATAACGAGTTTCCATGACTTCGTAGGGCACGCGAACCTTGTACGGCTGGCTGATGTGCGTCGTCACCGGTAGTTTGACTTGATAAGTTTTGTTGACCGTGCGTTCGACTTGTCGTTTAGTCGGAAACGTTTTGATGACTTCTTCGACAAACGGCTCGTTGACGTAATACGTTTCGCTAACGGTTTCCGTGTACGGTGCGGTGACCTTGTAATCGACTTTTTCGCTGTACGGCACGACACGCTGGTCAGTTTCTGGATTTGAGTAAGTGCCGGTTTTTTGATCGTAGACAAAAGACTTTTCTTGGATCGTGCGTTGCCGATCTACGGTACGATAGCGAGTGACATCCTTTTTGATGATCTTGTCGTAGTAGTAGACTTCGGGTTCTTCGAAAGTGCGAGTAACGACTTCGGATTTGTAGCGGACTTTTGGACGCGTGCGGGTTTCTTCAACCAGCTTGACGACAGGCGTACGAACTTTTTTGGTGAAAGGGCGTTTTTCATAGGTGGTGACCACACGCTTTTTGGTTTTGGTTACGTTTTCGACGTACTTCTTTTGAACCGGAACTCGATCTTTAACGGTCTTATAAGTGGTCTCTTGGTACTGTTGCTTCTCCGGGACCATGACCGTGTAAGGCGTCACGACCGGGACCGCGAAGGTTTCCACTCGTTCAACGGTTTCTTCGCGTTGAGCAGGTTTGGCAACCATCACGGTGAAATTTTGTTGTTTTGGTTCTTGATATTCCTGCGGAACGTTGACGGTGTAAGTTCGCGTGCGAGGCTCTGGAACTTGGACCGAGTAGGTTTCGACTTTTGGAACATCGTCGTAAACGGTGTAGTATTTCTTGGTTCGTCGCTGCCGAGTTTCAGGGCGGTAGCGAGTTTGGAGTGAGTTTACGTAACGAGTTTCATAGCACGGCACGATCACGGTTTGGGTGATGCACTTCGGTTGGCAACCGCACGGACAGTGAGATCCATGAGCTAAGCCGCTCGACTGAGCCGGTGGTAAGAACTGATAACCGTTAGAGGGTATCGTTGACTGTGTCGGGATGTTGTTGGGGAAGATCGGCGGCGCGATGGGTGCTTGCAAGCCCGGCAAAGGTTGAGCCGTTGGTCCGGTTAGCGAGCCGGTTGGATTTGAACGCCGCGCTCCGACGGGGCCAGGGTTGGGGATTGATTCAGCATCCAGCGGTAGGGCTGGTGTGATTTGGTAAGTAGGCCGGCGCAAGCGGACTCGTGGAGCAGCGGGGAGGACCGTTGAGGTGTCCGGGAGGAAGCCGCTGCCAATAACAGGCACCGAAGAGCCGGCGTCCTGAGCCGGAGAGACGCTGCGCGGCTCGGTAGGCAAGGTCGATAAGTCCAACGGTCGCGATGAACCGCGAGTCGGGACTTGCGACGTAGTACCGTCCGTTTCGCCAAGCATTTGAATGGGCGGGATGGGTAGTTCGTCTAATTTGTCGAGAACTTGTTGCGACAGTACAACGGGACGTTCCGACGAGCTAGCGGCACCGCTGATCGCGCAGACGCACGCGATCAGGCCAATTGCTGGCAGTATAAGTCGGCTTAGCTTCATCTATCGAAAATACCAAATCTGGAATGTTGAGCGAGGTCCGCTTGTGGCACGTCTGCCCAAGTTCAAATCTACCTAAACTCATACCCTTCAAAGGCTAGTTTAGAATCCTCCAGAATCAACTCGGTAAAGCCATCGCTTTGCCGTGAAATTGATTTTTTCCAATGGTTTTTAGCCCTGCTGGGATCTCTGTTGAGGAAGAATCCGGTAAAAATCTACCCAGCCTGAGCCGCAGGGCGATAGCCCACGGTTATTGCGTGTATGAACCGTGGGCTATCGCCCTGCGGCTCAATCGCCGGTTTTCTGCGAAGATTGGTCAGCCCAAGACTGACCGACCCGTTGCACCAGTTGATTGCCGGTTGATGAAATAGGATCGAATGTGAGCTCGCGAGTTTCTTCGCCGGTTTGGGTAAGTTGGATTTTCAAGTCGATCGGCGGCAAGAGTAACTCGATCCGCGAGGCCCATTCGACCACTAATACCACGCCGTCGCTGACGCTTTCGTCGAGCCCCAATTGGTCGACCTCTTCGGGCGATTTGATCCGGTAGGCGTCCAAGTGCAGCATCAACAGGCGCGCTTCGTAGGGGATGCAAATCGTGAAGGTTGGGCTGACGACGGTACCAGCGGGCACACCAAGCCCTGTTGCGATGCCTTGTGTTAGATGAGTTTTGCCAGCGCCCAACGTGCCGTCGAGCGCAACGACGGTCCCAGCGGCCAGTTCGAGACCGATTAAACGGCCGAGTGATCTAGTTCGCTCGACGGAGTTGCTTGTAAACTTGGTGGCGGGCATTGGTACGTTGATGTGGGCGAATGAGTGGATGCCTAATTCTAGACAGGCTTTAGTTTGACGAAAGTAGTGATGCTTTGCTAGGCTATGGGTATCGCACCATTCGTCGATTTTTTTAGGGACTCCAGCAAATATGCCGTTACGAAACTTTTTGGTGATTTTTGCGGTCGCTGTGATCTCATTTGCCTGCTATTCGGTGACCGCTAAGAATCGATATGCAAACTTGTTTGCTGAGGTCCTAGAGATCGTTAACAATGAAGCCTTGGAGGAAGTCGGCGAAGACAAATTGTTTACGAGTGCCATGGATGGAATGCTAAAAGATTTGGACAAACATAGCTCGTTCATATCTGACAGTGGATTCCGGGAGTTCAAAGAAGACCTCGAGCAAGAATTTGGCGGCGTGGGGATATATGTCCGCATGGATCCCGAAACCGAAACGCTAATGGTGCTCGCAACAAAGCCCAATACTCCAGCTTTCGAAGCCGGAATTCAGGCCGGTGATTTGATCGTTGCGATTGCCGGAGAACCGACTGTTGGTAAGTCTCGTGGCGAAGCGGTGGGAGAATTGAGAGGGCCGGTGGGCGAGGCGGTTGATATTGAAGTTAGGCGTGGCGACGACACGTTGTTCAAAACGTTAACACGAGCGAAAATTCCGATCGAGAGTGCTCATGGAGACTTTCGAAAAGCAGACGGGACGTGGAATTTCTTTTTGAAAGACAATCCTGAAGTCGGGTACATTTGGCTGAATCAATTCGGTGAGATGACCGGCGATGAAACGAGAGCGGCGTTGCGGTCGATGCCGGACGATGTGGCGGGATTGGTTCTTGACTTGCGGTCCAACCCCGGCGGTTTGCTGGACAAAGCCGTTGAGATCTGTGACATGTTCTTGGAAGCTGACTTGCCCATTGTACGAATCAAAGGACGAGGTAAATCGTTGATCCGCGAGTACACTTCGACGGCAGGGACGGAACTGTCAAACGATTTGCCGATTTGCATTTTAGTTGATCGCAACTCGGCGTCGGCGAGCGAGATTGTTTCTGGGTGTTTGCAAGATCATGGGAGAGCGATTTTGATTGGCGAACAGTCGTATGGAAAAGGGACGGTACAAGACATCATCCCAATCCAATACAACAAAAGCTTGTTGAAGTTAACGACGGCAAGTTACTGGCGCCCAAGCAATCGACATATTGACCGCAACGACAAACTGGCGATTGAAAACCAGATTTGGGGCGTCCAGCCTGACAAGGGGTTTGCTTTTGAGATGTCTGAAGAGGAGTTGCTCGAAAATTTGCGGCAACGAAGTGCCAAGGATTTTGGTGGTTTACTACCTGAGTTTAAAGAGGATCTGCCTGAAGCAGGGGCCCCCGAGGAGTCTAAAGACATTGGAAAGACTGAGGGCGACGGCGAACAAAACGATGGCAATACCTTGGACAAGCCGAACGCCGATCAACCCACCCTAAAAGTGCCGCACGTTGATCGACCTTTGATGAAGGCGATCGAGTACATTAAGTCGCGGGCAATGAAAAAGGCAGCAGCTTAGTTGCTATAGAAAAACCAGAAGTACAAGCTCGCAGCGCAAGTTTTGAAGTTGCGCAAATACAAGCTCGACGCGCAAGCGAGTGCATTTTCACAAGTGTTGTAGTGCACTCGCTTGCGCGTCGAGCTTGTATTGAAAACGCCTTGTGTTTTGAATTTCACCGCAAAATTCAAAGAGAATTGAAGATTATGATTATAACAGCGCAACATCAAAATGCGCAAGCAAGTGCATCCCCAAGAAGAATCCTAGAAATCCCTTAGCACTTCACCACCGGCGATCGTTCCCAACGCTCGCCAAGTCTCTAGTTCGATCGAATCTGCAATCGAGTGCGTCGAGCCATCGGCAAAACCAACGTTGACCAAGCCCGAGTGGTAGCTGCGAGCGGTAATTGCTGCGTATGTCGCTTGGTCTCCGCTTCTACCTTCTTGTACCGAATTGAAATCGATATCGTAGGTTTGCCCGTCCAGATCATACGGAACAAAAGTATTTGGCGTAAACACAGTCGTTACCCCAGAGTGATGCACTCGACCGTCAGGCCATTCTGTATGGCCCGTATTCGAATTCACGTCGGGGCCAAGTTTCAAATCGCCTCCCATTCCGTTGAACGTATTGGGGTCGCTGGGAACTGTTGCGCCAGGATCTGCGGTGTTTCGAATATATGAGGTAAAGGCTTTTACTTCCGCGACCAACAGGGAATTGCTGGAGCCGTCGGTCATCTGTCCAAAACCAACCTCGCTGTTAACATAAAACATCCCATCCCCACGGCGGCCATTTCCCGGGTCGTAAGCCAACCAAGTACCAAAGCTAAATCCGTAGTTATGAGGGTACACGAACGGGACACCGTTTTTGATGCGAACCATATCGTTTACCTCGCTGGGACATTGGTACATGGGGATTCGCAAGGTCGGTACACCCGAGGCAGCATTTGCGGCCGAGTCAAAGGCGGAATTCAGGTCTACCTGATCGAAAGCGTTTCCCTGTTCACAAAAAGGTAAGATACGACCTTGAATACTCCACGAACCATTATTGCCGGCTAGCACCGTGCCACGTTCGATCTCGTAGCTCGGCGGAAATTTTTGGTTAGCTGATTCGTAATTCAAAGCCGCCAACGACATTTGGCGAAGGTTGTTCAAACACGACGCTCGGCGAGCAGCCTCTCGAACGGCCTGAACCGCCGGCAAGAGCATACCAATCAGGATGCCAATGATTGCAA
>CAZKTR010000199.1:0-6457 GCA_964555525.1 uncultured Pirellulaceae bacterium | reverse complement strand
GGATTGGCAGGAAGCGTTTTAAGGACTTTCCCGTCTTCGAGGTTCCAAGCGAGCAGTTTTCCATTCCAGTCGGCAGCAAAGACTCGATTGGTTTCGTCACACACCGCTGCAGCGACCACAATGTCTTGCAACCCCTTGAAGGTGCGAATGGCCTTGCCATCGGCTTGCCAGAGTTTGACTAAGCGATCGCGACCGGCGGAATAGATGGTGCCATCGCGGCGAAAACCAGCAACCAAGCTTCCGGCTTTGTGAGCGTTCCACGATTTGACCGGTTTGGGGTCTCGGCTATTCCATACGCGGACGTTTCCATCTTCACTGGCAGTAACAAAAAACCGACTGTCACTGCGCCATTGAAGCGACGTGATTGCTTTGGTGTGCCCGTCAAGTTTTTGCACGAACACTCCCGATTCCGTTTCCCAAAGCAGCAAGCTACCGTTGCGGTCGGCGGTCGCCAGAAATTGGCCGTCGGGACTGAAACCAACTGCGGTTACCCAATCGGTGTGGCGTTTTAATTCGTGTACGGAATCACCGGCAGAGGTCATCACTCCGACACGTTTGTTGGGACTGCCAATGGCAATCAACGATTGATCGCTAGAAAGATCGGCTGTCAGAATCGTATCGCGTTCTTCGCCTACTTGGTCAATTAGTTCACCTGTTCTGGCGTTAAACATCAATACGCTGCCAGACTCGCCGCCGCGCCCACCGCCGGCCAATAAAAGTTCGCCGTTACGGCTGAAGCTAAGTGACTGGGCAACTCCGGTTTGGTTAGGCAGTACGCCTGCTAATTCCAAACGATCACTGCGGTACAACAAGATTTGTCGTGGCGTTGAAACCGCGATCACGGGCGCCCAAGGGTTAGCTGCCAAGGCAAGCACCGATCCGACCGTCGGCGTGATCACTGGCTCAAGCGACATTCGAAATGGCGTTGGCGAAACTTCAGGCCGCTTGGTTGGCGACATATTCAACGCGAGGTTGACTTTTGGTTTGCCCTCAACTGCTTTGCTTCCTCTGTTTTCTAGCAGACCACCGTTGATCCAGTCGGCTAACAGTTTGATTTCGGCGTCCGGAATTTTGTTTCCGTTAGGTGGCATCTCGGGCGAATCGGCGTGGGTAACCAACTCGTACAAATAACTGCCCTCTGGATCGTTCGGTTCCAATACCGTTCCTGAACCGCCACCTTGCATCAAGTTTACAAAACTCGTCACATCCAAATCTCCTTCACGGCGATCGGAGTTGTGGCAAACGCTACAACGACGCTGAAGCAGCGGTCGAACGTCATCGTCGAACGTAACTTTTTTCGGCGCTTGTCCGCTGGCCGGCATCGCACATGCAAACACGGTGATCAGCCAAGCGATCAGTGTTGCCAAATAGCGGGCGTTAATGGAGTTAAGAAACAAAATCGTTCTAGGGTTCAGCGTAGAAATAAAACAAGATGCGAAACGACTCGCTGGATTAATGATTGAAGACAAATTCCGAAGAGTTCAAGATCGCCCAAAAGACATCTTCTAATGCTTTGACCCGGTCAGGTTCTGCTTTGATCCTTTCGACCAAACCAGTTTGCTCGGCTTCGTTTGCCTTACGACCAAGGCAACGCAGATAAAGCGAGTCGATGATCTGAGTGTTGGTCAATTTTTCTTTAATGAGATTTTGAATGACTTTGCCTTGAATGATTTTTTTGTGCACCGTTGCCCCGTTAAGCAAATGCAACGCCTGAGATAGGCTAGGTTCCATTTTTACTTCGCAACTGCAAACTGTTTCACGGCTCGCTCGACCAAACGTTTTCAAGAAGTAGTTTGACGTATTGCCGTCAGCGATTTGGACTGCGCGGGCACCTAGCGGCAGACCGCGGAACTTATTTTTCGTTTCGGTGACTTGGCTGATCGCGTCTAATAACACTTCGGCTCGAATACGTCGGAGTTTCGCGTGCGAGAAGTTGACGCTGTCGCCTTCGTTGCTTTCATTGGTCCGAATGCTCAGTTGGTAAGTCCGTGAGTTGCAAATATCGCGTACGAGTTCCTTGAAGTCATAGTTAGACTCAACCAATTTGTCAGCCAGTTGCTGCAACAGGGCTTCATTCACTGGCGGGTTGCTAACACGAACGTCATCGACTTGGTCAACGATTCCTCGGCCAAGAAAATGAGCCCAAACGATGTTTGCGAGGTTGCGAGAAAAGTAAGGATTCTCTGGCGACGTGATCCACTGGCCCACAACCTCCCGGCGGTCTTGTCCTTTTTTAATGGTAGGTACTTCTCCGCCTAGAAACTTCGGTGGAACATTCTTTTGGGTTACCGGATGCTTGGCTTGACCACCACCGCGGGTAAAGATCACCGCTTCGCGCGGATCAGAGCCCGTCTTGCGACCGATCTGAGAAAAGAAAGCCTTGAATCCGTAATAGTCTTCCATCGTCCAACGATCAAAAGGATGATTGTGGCATTGGGCGCACTGAATCCGCATGCCGAGGAAAGCTTGGGCGACGTTTTCGGTGAGTTTGCCAACGTCTGGTTCGGCGTGAAAAAAATTGGCTGGAGGCGATGACATTGTGGCTCCTTTAGCGGTCAATAGTTCTTGAACCCATTGGTCGATCGGAGTGTTTGCGGCAATCCGACTTTGGAGCCACTCGTAATAGGACAGGGTCGCCTTGTAGCTAACGAATTTGTTGGAGCGAATTTGCAGTAGTTCCGACCATTTCATGACCCACATTTCATTGAACTCGTAACGTTCAAGCAATTGGTCGATGCAGCGACTTCGTTTGTCGGGCGATGGGTCATTGGTGAATTGCTCAAGCTCCTGCGGTGTTGGTAGCAATCCACAGATGTCTAAATAACAGCGGCGCAGAAACTCCGTGTCAGTACAACGCTCTGAAGGTTGAATACGGAGGGATCGCAGTTTGTTGTGGACGGCCGTATCGACGTAGTTGGCTGGTTCAACTGGACGCCATTTGAAATTATCTTTGGCCGGCAGCACAGCAAACCAACGCCCGACGGTATGTGTGTCAAACCGGCACATCACAAACGCTTCTCCTGGAGCCCCCGATTTCACTTGGCCACTTTGTTCAACCGCTAATACATTGTCTTGATTGGTCGAAAAGTATGCCAGCGAAGTCACGTCGCGGTCACTACCATCTTCATAATGAGCCAACACGGTAAGTTTTTGTTTGGCTGCTGGGCCACAGAGCAAAGCCGATTTCGGGAACAATTGGATCGAAGTAACTTTTGGTGGAGGTGTTTGGTCGATCTTGGCGCCGTCGCTGATCCATTGCAGCAACGTTTGGTAGTTTTCAGAATTACGATCAAACAACTGTCCGCCGCTGTGCGGTACCGTGCCGGTAGCTTTGTTGATCAACAGGCAGTCTTCGGGGACAGCCAAGTCGATTCGCCGACCGGGTTGTTCACGAGTCAAACGATGGAGGTCGCCCACGGGATCAAAACCGTATAATGAAAGTCGAAAACCGTCTTTGCCTCGCGAGGCCCCATGGCAACTGCCAGCATTACAGCCAGTTTTCGAAAACACCGGCATCACATCGTTAGTAAAGCTGATCGGTGGTTTGGTTTTGCAGCCAGAAACCGTAACAGGAACCGTTTGCTTGTGACCAGCGACACTGAGGTTCAGTTGAGTCGCCCCGTCGGCCAACGGCAACCAGTTTCCATTGTGAAATTTGACTAGTGGTTTGGCTGGTTCGCCTTGAACTCGATCAGAGACGTCAACGGTGATGCCATTCGAGTAAACCAGTTGAGCCACAAGTGATTGGCGGTCGTTGGCATTGGTGAGCGAAATTGATTTCGGCCAAACTCGCAAGCCAATGGCTTCGGCATTGGGTATCGCAGGAACGCCTGCTTCGATAGGAGGAGACGTTTTGGAGTTTTGGCTGTCGGCGTCGGTCGGTTCGTCAGGGAACGCCGCCGAAGCATGCGTTGGCAAAACGGCCGGTTCATTCGGTTCCAACAACGCCAACGCACTTGCAAACAAGCAACAACCGATCGCCAGTAACGCTGGAAGCCTTTGATTGAGAAACGTCAATAAAGTCATGGCGTCTCCTGTTGCGAAACTTTGTTCGCCACTTGCTTTGGTTTTGACTTAGCTTTGGCTGGGCGAATCAAAATCGTGCAGTTGGCGCTTTTGGAAACCATCTGTTGCCCATTCTTGGGGATCGAAAGTTGACAGAACGTCGAGCTATGTTTTCCGACAGGACTCTTGTCGCTTGTAATTACTCGGAAACGAATCTCCTTCGTCGCGGCATCAAACGAAACGGTGTCCGAACCTTCGTCTCCTGCAAACGTAACATTCGGTGGCAGGCCCAAGAGCTTCGCGGTTGCGGTACCTTCGAATGGAAAATGATGTTCTAGTTTGCAAACGAGTTCTTGCGATTGACCCTGGTCAATGCTGATTCGATCAATTTTGGCCGCTACAAACGCTTCGTGAATTTCGAGTGTTTTCAAGTTACTGGACGTCCAAGCGGGGCCACCAAAGGGAGCCGTTGCAGTAACGCAGATTGGCCACTTGCCAAGTAAGGCTTTCGAATTGGCATTTATTGGGTAGCTGCCAGTGGTTTTGCCTTTGGGGATATTAACGTAACCCCGGGCTCCAACTCCCGGCGGACGAAACGGCAGTTCCACGCGAATATTACCATCAAATCCGTCAGCGCGCGTTACGACAATCGGTAGTTTCATCGACCCTTTTCGGACCAGCGGGACTTTGGGTTCTTCAATATCAACGGTGAAGGGCAGGGGCTCGACCAACGCCATCGGTAAACGGTTAATTGTCCCGCTGGCATAGACCTTTTTATTGGGTGGACCGAGTGCTAGGTCGGCGACGTTTTGGAAGTGGCCTTCGATCGTTTCGTCCCCAGCTTTGCCAGTCGCGGTCAAATCAAACAAGGTACCGGCCAGCTCCGCGTCTTGATCCACTTCGAACACCACCGGCATTAAAGTCGTGCCATTTTGCAACGGCCAAGCCTGCGCTCGGATGCCCAACGGCAACGAGTCCGTGTTAAGTGTGACCGGACCTGAGATCAACGTCTTTTTTACGTCAAACATAACCGCATAGCGACCGCCTTGTGGGACCGTCACGGTCTGCCGCATTTGGCTATATCGATCGACGCGTTTGACGCCGAAACTGATCTTCGGTTTTTTCTCGGTAATCTCGATGCGATAAACAAAATTCGGTTGGCCGCGAAACAAATGGTCACGCAAGCGGACATAATGTTTGCCAGTAGCAGTCGCCTTGAATTCAATTTTACTATCGGGTTGTCCTTTAAAATCGTCGCTGGTAGCGATAACCTTTTTTGTCGGTGAATAAAGGTATAGCATTGTATCTAAGCCGGAGCCGATTCGTTGAGCGACACATTTTACGATGTAGGTTTTGTCTTTCGTTGCGGCAAACTGAAGAATGTCATGGTCTTTGGGGTGACTAATGATGCCATTTAAAGCGATCGGTGGAGCAACCGACTTTTGCGCAGACTTTTTTACGTACTGCGTAAAATTATCGTTTGGTTCGTGTTCAAACTCGTTGCCGAATTCAACCGCCCGAAACAGCAGTGGCGTTGGGCTACGACGTTCTGTCGGCAATCCAAGTAAGTCGTCGCCGTGCGATTTGATCACGGTTACTTCTGTTTCTGTTTTTTCAAAATTGTCCCAGTGGTCACCGATCAAAGTTAACTTTGTTTTGTCGCCGATCTTGCCGCCACTGGGAAATGCAACCGTTGGCCGAATAAACGATCCGACGTGGAGGCGGTAGTTTGAGTTGGCGGACCCGCCAAACTCAGTATCCCGAACTTTGATAAAGTACTTTCCAGGCTTTGGGATCAGGAAGTTAAAAAAGCCATCCTGTTTTCCAAATGAAGAGTCGTCTGCGCGAAGGATCGGTTGTTTTTCGGAATCGTACAGTTCAAGCAGCGGATCAAAGAAGTCCCCAAGTCTCATTGCTTGAATCTCAACGGACAATCGTTGACCTTGTTCGCCTTCGACGCAAAAGAAATCCACATCGCCGCCGCCACTGATCAAACCGTCAACCGTAACGTCCATCGGGATCGTTTGCGCTGCCGCAAAGCTGTTATTAGGTTCTTTGTCGGCCACCGCCGGAAACTCGCTAATAAAGAAACTACGAAAGTCGGAGATGCCCCGTTTGGTTCGCAGTTGCATCAGGTGCTCCCCGATTCGGCAGTCGGCATCGATTTTAAGTGTGACTTTAACTTTCGTATCGTCGACAATTTCGAATTTTGTTGCCGTGATTCCAGTGTCGTGAAAAAACACTTCTTCGGTCGTAGATAACCGGACGCCGTGGAACGTGACTTGATGCTCGTGGCCGCGTTGGGCGCCCCGAGGCGTGATCCGATTTAAACGTGGTGTTGAAGCAAACGCATCGGTCGAAAGGCTACCGATCCAACCGAAAATCAAACCAAGCAGAATCCAAACGCAGATTCGACGCGTCTGGTTGAAGTGGTTTAGCTTGGGGACAATCG
>CAZKTR010000198.1:0-6468 GCA_964555525.1 uncultured Pirellulaceae bacterium | reverse complement strand
TGATTAAACCGCTTACTGGCGTAGAGCTTTCCAGCAGCAAGACTCGATCTGGTTTAACCAGCATTGGTGAGCTGCTGCCGCGATTGATTCGATCTTACGAACTGCAAGCTGAGCTAATGCAGCGGCGATCGCAATGGGTCACCACCGCCAAACCTGGGTTTTCGAACTCGGATCGGCCCTGCCCTGCTCCGATTCCCGCAAGTGATTCACCGCTTACGCAGGCGACCTTCACGTGGTTCTAAGGCTCTTCTGCGATTTAGTTTTAGTTGGTCAGCTATTGAAGGCGAACCTATCGACTGGTTGAACCAGCTGGCTGGCGAGTACCTGAACCACGCGTGCCCGAGCCAGACTCTCGAGTCGTCGAACCACCTGAGTGACGCTCAGGGAAACCGCCTTGTGGGAAGTCAAGTTGCTTCGTTTTCGGTTGAGCACGAACGCCCATGCGATTGAGCAACTTTTGCAGGTCGATAATTTGAACGGTGTTCTTGGCGGCGTCTGCCTCCATTGCTTTCAACGCATTCAAAATCTGCCCTGCATCAGGATCGTCCTCTGTACCGCCAATCAATCCCATGTTGCCTTTAACCAAGTAGCGAACGTCGGACGAAACTTCCCCGCTGATCTTACCCTTGGAGTCATGACTAGCAACCACCTCGCCACCATTTCGTTCGATCATTCGAATCAGTTTTTCAGTGTCATCAAAACGGTCACCGTCCAGATCGAATCGACCTGCCAGAGCAAACTTAACCGTGAAACCGGGGTCCCAAGTAGCAGTTAGGACGTGGTCGCCAGGCAAGATGGGGTTCACTAAATCCTCCTTGGTAACGCGAGCTTCCGAACGAAACGTTTGAACTCGAATGACTTCAACCGTCGCCTTGGGAGTCGCATTCGCAAAATCGGTCACTGACTGATCGTAGACGGAAAAGGTTCGGTTACTGGTCAGACCATCGGCGCGACCGATATCAATAAAGACTGTCCCCAAACCCGTCGCAACATGAATCACTTTGCCGTCCGCATGATCAAAGACTTCGGTAGTAATTTCATTCAATGTCCTCTTGAGGTTCGAATTTTCTTCCTGAAGTATCGATACTTGAAACTTTGCCTCTCCGATCGCATTTTTCGCTATATCAGCCGCTTCCTCGCTCGCGCGTGTGACGTCTGCGATCTTATCTTTAAACAGTTCAACTTGTGCTTGAAGCTTATTTTGATTTTCGAGTGCACGTGATTTTTCTTCTTGCAACTCCTCATTCAGCTCTTCCAATTGCTCAAGCGTCGACTTCAAGGTTTTTTCTGACTCAGCGATATCGCGTGCAGCGTCTTGGGCGGCTTCGGTGGCTCGGCGACCTTCGCTCTGGTAGTCTTTTCGGATTCGGTCTACGAGTGCAGTCAGGTCGGCGATACGACCGCGAAGTGTTGCAACCTTTGACGCATCATCGCCGCTGCTAATATTTCTACTGGTCTCCAGATCATAAACCTCTTTTACTTTTCTGACCTCTGAAAGAATATCCCGAATAATTTTTTTATCCGCTTCAGCCAGATCGGAGTTACCCGAGAGAGCCTGCAAATCTTGGATCGCCTTGTCGATCTCAGCCGGGGCAGGCCCCAATTCACCGATCGCTGCTTTCAAAGCCTCACCCTTAAGGCCTTCTGCTTTAGCGATCTCTAACGCGACCTTTAGCTTCGCATCCGAGGCCTCAGCAGCCTCAGCTTGCTCGTAAGCTTTTTGAGTACCTAGGAACGCAACCAGCGCTAAAACAAGCGTCAACAACACCAAGACGATGACGGCAATCAAGTATCCCTGATTTTCCCTAGCGGCCATTCCGAAACTCCTAATTGCAACTGTTAAAGTTGCGGTCTAATAAATTGAACGACGATAAAACGCGCGGATCGCACATTCTCTGTGGTTATCGGTGAAGATGCTAATTGTCATCAAACCGGACTAGTCAATCATTACAAAACGACGAAGACCGGCTAAAACTCAACAAATGGAAGACCTTTGCACTAACGACCAACCCAAACAAAGCTCACAGATTACCTAATCAATCCTAGACTGGGCCAAAATTAGTGTCAAATTCACTCAGTTTCGACTATTCAGTGACCGGCTCTAAGGCCAACGCGAAAAACTCCGGCCAATCGGCCCTTGGAATGCGGTTAATTTTGGTTCAATTGCAGCATGTTTATCGGGCCAAAACGCCTCGCTGGCAAAGATTATTCAGGCGACGAACGACATCCACCAACCCATCAGTAACCACCTGGTCGTAGGTTCGACCATCGGTTGTATCGATACCGTGACCAGCAACCGCCTCTCGTAGCGGGGCCAATGCGGCGTCCTCATGATGAAAAACCTCTACAAACACATGCGTTAATGCACCCGTTTGGGCGGCGGCGGTCAGCAATGCCCCCACCCAACCGTCATCGGTTGATAAACATCCGCGTGTCGTTTTAGCAGAGCAATGGAAGCTGCCAAGCGCACCAGCAGCGCCAATCTCAGCAATCAATCTCTGGTTTTCTTCCACCGACAGCGACGAGTCGCCACAATGGGCTGCATCGACTAATAATTTGTAAAATGGTTTGCCAATATTTTCGTTCATGGCCTTTACCAACCCCCATGCCTTACTCAAGTCAGTGAAGGTCTGAAATTCAACCGACCTAAGGAACTCGAGGTGCCAAGCTTCGATGCAAGAATCTTCAACGCCGGCTTCTTGGTAAGCTCGATCGTGCAAGCGTACCAGTTGGTCGACCGCCGCTTTAAAATCGTCACCGGTTTTGGGTTTTCCACCGGACATCCAGGCTTCCAACGATGTCGATGCAACTTGGCTCACCCCATATTTCTGCGCGGTTTTGAGGCCATCAACTAGCAATTGGACAACGGTATCCTCATCCGCTGGATTCATCGGATCACCTTCACCAACCATCATGATGAACTGGACTTCGAGCCCTAGTGCCTTCAACCCATCTACCAATTCGGTATTAACATCATCGGAAATGCCAGCAAACTGGGAGATTTGGGCACACTTGATGGGAACGGGGGATTCAACAACTAGCTGTCGAAAAAAGCTCAAAATCTTGATTTGGCCTGACTCATCACGAGGCCAATCCCCGTTTGGGGTCGGTGCTACGCCGTCAGCAAATGTGAGATGAGTTGGAACGACACCCAGACTAATGGACGAGTGATTGGCGAGTGATTTTGTCATCGTGTCATGGTTGGTGAAATTGAATTGTTATTCCGCAAAAAACGGTAAAAAACGGAGTTGACCCCGACATCTTGCAATTTGAAACGCTCAAACAAGACATTTTGAGCATTTTTTTCTAACGGATGTAGCCTCGACTCACGAATATCCATAGCCCAAAAGCAGGATTATTAGTATCTTTTTAGCTGAGACGACGGAGCCCGCACAGCGGGCAAAAGTAGAGAATAGCACAGTGTTGTTGATTTATCTTATCAACCAATAGTTCGCTCCTACCTTTTTCGGGTGAGCAAACTAAGTTGAGACGGTGCAATCGAGGATGAGTTCGAGTTTGGTGAACGAAGTCTAAAGTTACAAAATATGTTAGTAATTGGGATTGCTGGAGGGGTCGCAAGCGGCAAGAGCTTGGTGACGGATTGCTTCCAGCATTTTGGTGCGACAGTTTTGGATGCTGACCAAATTGGCCATAAAGTTCTTCAACAAACCTCATCAATACAACAGATTGTCGATCACTTTGGAGATGGGATCTTAAGTGATGGACAAATCAACCGTTCCAGCCTCGCGCGAATCGTTTTCGCGAAGGCACCGGAAGGGCCTTCTGCTTTAAAAAAACTGGAAGCGATCACCCACCCTAGGATCGGCGAACAGATCTTGCTGCAGCTTAAGTTAGCTCGGCAAGATCCGAACTGCCAAGCCTGTGTGTTGGATGCTCCGGTAATGTTTAAAGTTGGATGGGACAAGTTGTGTGACAAAATCGTTTTTGTTGATGCGCCACTGGAAACCCGTTACCAACGGGCTCGCAACCGCGGGTGGGATTCCGGCGAATTGATCAAACGCGAAAAAAGCCAGATTGCCGTTGAAGTGAAGCGTCAACGCGCAACCGACATCATTAACAACGCAAACACAAAAGAATCGACCTATCAACAGGCCGCTGAAAAGTGGCTCAGCTGGGATTTGAATCTGCCTAAAGACCTACTCGCTCCTTCTTCTCTTTTCAATCCAAAACAATAACGATTCACCAGTCATCCTTTCCTACTGGTGCGGAGCCCTTTTGATGGCCGATACAAACGACCCCAATGCCCGATCGCTGCAGAGCCGCAAAAACGGCCAC
This sequence comes from uncultured Pirellulaceae bacterium, assembly GCA_964555525.1. Taxonomy (GTDB): domain Bacteria; phylum Planctomycetota; class Planctomycetia; order Pirellulales; family Pirellulaceae; genus Mariniblastus. Next base: position 2,172 of record CAZKTR010000198.1, on the reverse strand, counting down.
AACAACAACGGTCGCGACAAAAAAAACCGTAATGGTCGACAACCTCATTATGACTTTGATGAGGACACCAACGAGAAGCTACGAGAAATCGAATCCTCGGGCGAACCGCTATCGATCGCCGAATCCATCTCTCGCGAGTACGGTGGCCGCTTAAAAGCCAGCGATTTGCAATCAAATGGAGAAAACTCTAAACAAGAACACGACGTAACCGACTTGCAGCGGATGTCGATCGATGAATTAGTCACACTCGCGGCTGCCGAAGGTATTGAAAACACAGAAGAACAGTCGCGACACGAGTTAATCCTCGCCGTCCTGAAGCATTGGGTAAAGTCACGTGGCCTGATGTTTGGACAAGGCACGCTGCAGATCTTGCCCGACGGTTTCGGCTTTTTGCGAAGCCCAGCTTATCAGTACATGAGTTGTCCCGACGATATTTACGTTTCGCCAAGTCAGATCCGCAAATTCAATCTGCGAAATGGATCGGTGGTCCGCGGACAAGTTCGACCGCCTAAAGAAAATGAGCGGTACTTTGCGTTACTGCGCATCGAATCGATAAACAGCATCGATCCCGCTGACAGTGCAGGTCGCTCGAACTTCGACGATTTGACTCCACTGCATCCAAACCAAAGAATCATTCTCGAACACGAATCCAAAGACCTCTCGACACGCGTTGTCGACATGTTCACGCCGATTGGATTTGGTCAACGTGGCTTGATCGTCAGCCCACCTCGCGCTGGCAAAACGATGCTCATGCAAAAAATGGCTCGAGCTACCTTGGCGAACTACCCAAAAGCATACGTCGTCATTCTCCTGATCGACGAGCGTCCCGAAGAAGTCACCGACATGCAGCGAGAAGTGCAAGGCGATCGCTGCGAAGTCATCAGTAGCACCTTTGACGAGCCCCCTTCCCGACACATTCAAGTCGCAGAAATGGTGCTCGAAAAAGCCAAGCGAATGGTCGAAAGCGGCACCGATGTCGTTGTGTTTCTTGATTCAATCACTCGCTTGAGTCGTGCCTGGAACTCCGAATGCCCGCAGTCCGGCAAGACGCTCTCGGGAGGCTTGGATGCCAACGCAATGCAGAAACCCAAAGCCTTTTTTGGCTCAGCCCGCAAGCTCGAAGAAGGCGGTTCGCTGACGATCCTAGCCACCGCGTTAATTGACACCGGCAGCAAAATGGACGACGTGATCTTTGAAGAGTTCAAAGGCACCGGCAACCTCGAAATCGTTTTGGATCGATCGCTGGTCGACAAGCGAATCTGGCCTGCCATCGACATCAACGCCAGCGGAACACGACGCGAAGAAAAACTATTCGAAGAAGACGAATACGATCGAATCTGCCGAGTGCGACGAGCACTGAGCGAAATGAGTCCCGCCGACGCGATGGACAAATTGACGTCACGACTGCGGAAAGAAAAAACGAATGCCGAGTTTTTGATGAGCATCAAGTTTGACGAAGGTACTTTCTAACCCGCTTCGCTAAAAACTATCTCATTCAAGCAACCACATTGAAGCTGACGTCACTTTGGCGGCGGCTTCTTTTTCATTCGTTACCGCCCTACCCTACTTTCTATTCTGCTCTCTTAAAAATTCGTAAACCAATGAAAGATTCCCCGCTTACCGACGATTCCTTCAAGCCAATCAAACCCGGAATCAAACAACACCTCGGCAACTCTGGCGATCTCAGTTCGCGCAAATTTGCCATCCTCGTTTCGCAGTATCACTTGAACATCACCGGTAACCTGCTGCGCGGGGCAATCCAAACGCTGCAACAGAACAACGTCTCCGACGATCACATCGAAGTCTTCTGGGTCCCCGGCGCTTGGGAACTGGCCAGTGGCACCAAAATGGTGCTACAAAAAGGTGGATTCGACGCAGTTTTGACCTTTGGCTGTGTGATCCGCGGCGAAACCACGCACGACCAGCATATCAACACCAGCGTTAGCAATTCCCTGGGACTCTTGGGACTCCAATACGACGTTCCCGTTGCTTTCGGCCTGCTAACCTGCAACACCCTCGACCAAGCCATCGCCCGAGCCGGTGGAGACGTCGGCAACAAAGGGGTCGAAGTCGCCAAGGCCGCGATCCAAATGCTGCTGTTACAAGATGAAATTCTCGACTAGAATGCCACCTCCGGCCAACAGGCCGACCCCGCGGCCAACAGGCCGACCC
>CAZKTR010000197.1:4503-6523 GCA_964555525.1 uncultured Pirellulaceae bacterium | reverse complement strand
CTGACTTTGGTCGGGTCGGCGGTTTTTGATTTGGCGGACTTTTTTGGCGGACCGCAATCGATTTGCAAGCCGTTCTTGTCGACGCGTTTGTAGAGCTTGGTGGTTTTGAGCCAGCTATTGACGACCAGCACCATCAGGCCACTGCCACCTTGGCCTTCGGCGAATTTTTCGAGTCGATCACGGTTGTCGGATACGAATTTATCGGCGTCGTCAACGATTACGATTCGAATGCCATCGCCGCCAAAGAGCGATCGGGTGGAGAGTTCGTCGTAGATATCCGCCCACTTTGAATTGGTGGCGTCAAACTTAGTGACGGATAAATCGGAGGAGCCTTCCGCGTCAGCACCGGTCAGATGTTTCATGGCGAGCGTTTTCAAAAACCGCTCGCTGCCGTGCAGTACGCAAACACCGACAGGAGTTTGGCCGACGGGTTTGGCGAGGAAATCGAAAACATGCTGTTTGCTGTCCATGTTTGAGATTATCGCCGTCGCGGCGAGGCAAGTGAAGGGGACAACGTGCTGGCTCGCAGTTTACTTGCGAAAATGGGTTAGCATTGACCGTCTGCGGGGGCAGTTGTCTCTATTTACAGACAAGTTTTGTTGGTCAAGTGGCAATGTCGTCGGGGGTAAATGCCCCCGAGTGAATGGCGGATGCGACTAGTACATGGTCGCAACCGTTGGCGATCCATTGCTGCACGTCTTCGGGACCGCGTACGCCACCTCCGGAAGTGATACTTAGATCGGGGAAATCTTGTTTGAGTGATTGAATCAGTGCCGCTGAACTACTGGCCGCTTGAAAACCCTGCCCGGTTCCGACCTGATTCAAGTCCAACACAATTAAATCTCGGACGCCGTGTGCGTAGACACGTTGGACAAGGTCTGCCGGTGACCACTCGGCCAGTGAACCGGTTTGTGAGATAACGGCGTCGCCTTTTTTGTCCAAACTGAAGATCACCGAAACGTTGTTTTGAGTCAACGTTTCAAATGCCGAAAACTGTTCGACAGACGATAGTGTTTCCGACGAAACAATGACTTTTAGTTTTTCGTATTTTAGTCGGTCAGTGATTTGCAAATAGCGATCGTTGGTCAGCCAGTCGGCATCGATCCACAAACCAAAACCTCGCTCGAGTAGTTGTTGATAGACTTGCCAGTTGGGGGCGGCTCCCGCAAAGCTATCGATGTCCGCCACGTACAACCAGTTGCATCCGGTTTGATTGAAAATCGCTTGGGCGACGTCCAGCGGTTGGCTACTGCCAGTCAAACGGCTATGCACCGGGCGGTATTCGTCGCGATTGCCGCCTTGGGCAAGGACGACTTGGCCGATCATCAAATCTAAAACAGGAATGACTTGCATGTGGTGTTGAGCTGCGTTTGAGCTGCGGGGATGGGGTATGGGTTGGTTAATATTCCATCGGATCATAGTCCCATGCCCTGTCAATTATTGGGTTAAGGGTACTGAAATTAACAACGTTGATTTGACGAAAATTTGCTTACATCGTTAAAACCCAACAAGTCTTGGGCGTTTTAGCAGTCTTTTGGGGTGGATTAGCGATAGTCGTCTTGAATTGCAGTCTGGGCAGCTTATCCTGAATTTCTCTAGGAAGTGGTTCGAGGCAAATTGGGTGGGATGCGCGGTTTTGCGTGTTAGGCGGCTTGGCCAGAGTGCATCAGTTTGGGTAGCCGCCCAGCCTCGGTTGCTTTCATATGAAAATGTCTGCTTAGATTTTGGAACGATGATGAAATTTTCAAACAAACAACTCTGGACGGCTCTCTTGATGGGTGCCTGTTTATGTATGTTACCAACTAGCGATGTCGCGGCTCAGGGATCTTGGGGCGGCAGCTTTGGTGGTGGTAGCCTCGGCGGTGGTAGTCTCGGGTCCGGCGGATCTTGGGGGGGCAGTGGCGGCTTACTGGGCGGACGTCGACCGGTAGCGAATTTACTGTCTCGAATCGGTGACCGCTTAAATGGTGGAAGCAGTGGCTTCGGCAGTGGAGGCAGCACGGGCTTTGGCGGTGGTAGC
>CAZKTR010000197.1:0-4403 GCA_964555525.1 uncultured Pirellulaceae bacterium | reverse complement strand
GGCGGTGGTAGCTTCGGCGGTGGTAGCTTCGGTGGCGGTAGCTTCGGTAGTCGCCTCGGCGGCGGAAGTTTCGGAAGTGGTGGTAGCGCTGGTTTCGGAAGTAACGGTGGCGGTTTATTGAGCAGGATCTTTAGTGGTCGAACAAGAGGCTTCGGAAGCAACGGCGGAAGTTCAGGCTTCGGCGGCAGCACGGGTTCTACATGGGGCGGAAGTTCAGACTTCGGTGGCAGTACAGTTTCGACATGGGGTGGTTCAACCGGCGGTTTCGTTTCGACTTCAAATTTCCATGCGAACGATTTCGTTTCGGCACCGATTGCTGGAGTTCAAGAAACTAACTACAGCCCAATTGCCCCCTACAATTACAGTAACTTTTCGCTGGAGCAGAGCTACCCAGTTGGCGACCAAGGGTTGGATCCCAACTATCCAGTCTATGAATCTTACGCGGGTGGAAACGTGATTGGCGGCGTCTCGCTTGAAGGAGCTTTTGGTGGAGCATTCACACCGACCAACACGCCGTTGATCGATGATTCTTTCATTGGCCAACCAACTCCGGCAGCCGGTTCGCAGCGCATCGAAGACGGTGGCTCGATCGACGGCATGCTCGAAGGCGGCGAGCCAACTCCGGCTGAACCTTATTACTTGCCTCCGCCGGATCCGGGTGTGCCTAACCCAGGACCAGCAAGCGATAGCACGGATCTAACGGCTCCACTGGAAAACGCTAATTTTGTTGGGGTGGACCGAGCTGTTTTGCGATTAAGAGTTCCACAAGAAGCTAAGGTTTACGTTAACGGTCGATTGACCAAAACGCCTGGTGCGGTGCGAAGTTTTGAATCTGAAAACTTGGTTGCTGGTCGTGTTTACAAATATAAAGTCAAAGCCGTCCTCGAGCGGGATGGCAAGCAATTGGTTCGATCAAAGTTGATCAGCTTGCGAGCTGGACGTTTGAAAGAAACGGTGTTGGATTTTGACGCTCCTGCGAAAACTGTATTAGCGTTGAACGTGCCTAAAGACGCTTCGGTCAAGCTTTGCGGAAAAACGACGTCGCTTGATGGCACCAAGCGACGTTTTACGACCACGCGACTTACCGACGGTGAAGTTTGCGAAGGATACAGCGTTGAAGTTTCTTATCGCGTCGACGGCGAGTTGGTCAAGCAGGTTCGCAAGATCGATTTGGCGGCTGGAGATTTCCGTACGCTGACGTTCGATCGCAAAGTGGTTGAGAAGGTCGCAAAGCGTTAATTGATCAAATGATGGCCAGCGGCTGTGAAATGCTGGTGGTTTCAAATTTGAAAAACTAAATGGATGGGCTTCGGCCCGTCCATTTTTTATGGAGGTTGGGCAGTTGTCGTGTTTTTGGGTTTGGATTTGGAATGGGCGGAAAGCGTTGGTGTCGGTAGAATTGTCGCTGATGCAAGCTTGATCGAAGTCAGGCTGCCACACGCCAACTCAACCACGAATTGCTAACATGGCTCTTACCCAATCCACGATGCTGCCGCTGGGCAGCACGGCTCCTGATTTTTCTTTGACGCACACCGGTGGCGAAATTGTTTCTAGAAGTGACTTCACCGATTGCCCGATGTTGGTGATGTTTATTTGCAATCACTGCCCCTACGTCAAGCACGTTGCCCCGACGCTATCGCAGTTGGGAAAAGATTATGCTGATTCGCCGCTGGCGATGGTGGCGATCCAGAGCAACGATGTCCAGCAGTATCCGGATGATTCACTGGAGAAAATGGAACAAGAGTCGTTGATCCGCGAGTACACATTCCCGTACTTGTTGGATGAAACGCAGGAGGTTGCGAAAGCTTATGCGGCTGCTTGCACGCCGGATTTCTATTTGTTTGATCGTAATCACCAGCTAGTGTATCGGGGCCGGATTGACGCTTCGATGCCGACACGAATCAGCTCGGGGGTATATGATTCAACCGAGAACCCAGCGACGGGAGATGAAGTCCGAGCGGCGATTGAGAAGTTGTTGGCGGGGCAGGTTCCAGCGATTGAAGGCCAAGCGCCGGCTTCGGGGTGTAATATCAAGTGGAAGCCTGGCAATGAGCCGGATTATTTTGGTTAGCGTGTGAGTTTAGTCGCTTGGTAGCTGGGCTCGCCAGAGTTCAGGCCTTTCGGAACCGCATCCCGAAGTCTGGCGACTCCGGCTACTTTTTCCAAGCACACAAACGTTTTTGCAATGATACAGAATCATGGAAGAAGAATTAAAACCTCTGCAGCCTTGGTCGCTACCGATACGGATCGCCGTGCTGGCGTTGCTGATGCTGTATTTGTTGATCGTGGTGTTGGCGCCGCTGACCAACCCGTCGGGAGCGTTGCAATTGACAACCCCCATTGCTGAGGCGGTCTCGCCAGTTCACGAGGCGTTGTACTTAGATCACGGATATCGATTCTTTGCTCCGAATCCTGGTCCGTCTCATATCGTGGTGTATGAAATTGAAACTGCCGAGGGCGAGCAAATTAACGGGCACTTTCCTGATCGTGATAACACTTCGCCGCGTTTGCTGTACCATCGCTGGTTTATGCTCAGCGAGTCCATGTACCGTGAGTTTTCGGTGCTGTCGATGAAGCCTGAGATCGATCAACTGCTGCGAGAGTATGAAGATCGAATTAAAAATTTGGCCCTCCAGGGAGAAGTCGAACACAGTAAAGCATTGGCGGCTGAACGAGACAAAGCGTTGGCGATATTGGATCAAGAAAAGGTTGGCTTTGATGGTTTGATGCTGATGCTGGCACGGAATTTGGTCACGCGATTCGGTGGTGGTCGTTCTGTAAAATCGATTCGAATTTGGATTCAACGTCGCACGCTTCCAACTGCCGAGCAATCGAAGGCGGGGATAGAGCTGACCGATGAAAGGTTTATCACGCAAGCGGAAGCTGCTTATTTTACTGCCGAGCAGTTGGCGGTATTAGAGCAAGTCGTTGCCGAGCCGGAGTTAGAGACGACCTCTGCTGGAGGCGGCGATGAGTAAAAAAAAGAAACGGCGAACCGTCGGTTTGGGATCGATTCCTGGTGCGACGCCAACTGAGCAGCCAGTCGAACAACCGACAACTCAAGCAACACAGCCTAGCGCTGCGCCATCCTCTCCACCGGCTAGACAACGAACGACTGCGGCAAGGACCACGACTCGCCCGACGCGAGCTACTGTCGCGACTTCGGATTCGCAGTTGGATCCAACTAGGCGACGAAATTATTTTGTTCGTTGGTTCGATGCGTTGAATGATTTTTGGTTTACGCCACGCAGTCCGAGGATGCTGGGCGTGATCCGGATTCTGACGGGGCTGTTGCTGCTGTACTCGTTGGCCGTTTGGACCTTGGAGCTGACAACTTTTTTTGCGACTGAAGGTTTGCTTCCTCAGTCCTACCGCGGATCAAACGAACTGTGGTTTGCTTGGAGTCATTTGGATTGGTTCGCCGGTTCGTCAACGATGTTGATGGTCGCTCACTGCGTAGGGATGTTGGTGGTGCTGTTGTTTACCGCCGGGATTCAAACACGCGTGACGTCGATTTTGACGGCGGTGATCGCAATTGGTTATTGCAATCGCAGCATTGGAGCCGACTTTGGGTTGGACCAGATTCTTGCATTTTTGTGTATGTATTGTGCGATCGGTAATTCTGGCGGTGCCTACTCAGTCGATCGGATGTTGGCCTATGGCAAGAGTGTTCCCGCTCCACCGGCCCGTACGACGACGAATATTGCGATACGGTTGATTCAGATTCACTTGTGCATCGTTTACTTTTTCGCTGCCGTGGGAAAACTGCAAGGTACGACATGGTGGAGCGGCGAAGCGGTCTGGTTGGCGCTGGCGAGTTACGAATACCAGCAGATTGATATGACTTGGTTGGCAAGTTATTTGCCATTGCTTTCGGCAATGACGGTGGTTTCGTTGTTTTGGGAATTGTTGTATCCCGCACTCGTGTGGCCACGTCTGACTCGGCCGATCATGCTGGGACTTGCCGTGCTGGTTCACCTGGGGATCGGGCTGTGCATGGGGATGATAGAGTTTGGTTTGGTGATGCTGGTTGCGAACTTGGCGTTCTTGGAACGCCCGCCGTTGGATGCGAATCAATCTTTGTAGCTTGATGATGGCTGTTAAATCGCCCGTCATAGATTGTTGTTCTGAAACGCGCCAACGACAGCTAACGATAAATTGCGCAAATTAGCTGCTTCCGAATCAAGGATGCGCTTCGTATAATTGCCAGCTTTTCAAAACCCCATTCATTGGAGCTAGTTAGTCGTGGCCAAACGAATTGCCATTGCCGGAGCAACCGGAGCCGTCGGTACTCTGGTTCGCCAGATTCTTGAACAGCGTGATTTCCCCTACGCCTCGATTAAATTCTTGGCTTCAAAGCGATCTGTTGGCAAGACGTTGACCTTTAAAGGCGAACAGCACAC
>CAZKTR010000196.1:0-6529 GCA_964555525.1 uncultured Pirellulaceae bacterium | reverse complement strand
GGAGAAACCGCGATCATGCCGGACCTGTATCGCGAAGGCGAATACGACTTGGCGGGATTCTGCGTCGGCGTGGTCGATCAGGATCAACTGATCGACGGACACGCGATCTCGCCGGGGGACAAAGTGATTGGAATTGCATCAAGCGGTGTTCATAGCAATGGCTTTAGCTTGGTCCGGAAAATCGTGTTTGACGTCGCCGGCCTCACCCCCGATTCAATGGTTGCCGATTCGAAGCAATCGGTCGCCGATACGTTGATCGAGCCCACCGTGATCTACACCAAAGCGACGCGTCAAATTTTGTCACACTACAAAGTTAAGAATGTTGTACACGGCATCGCTCACATTACCGGCGGTGGCTTGGAAGAAAATCTTGAACGGGTCACGCCTGCGGGCTTAGACATCGAAATCGACGGCAGCGTCTGGGATCGCCCGATGGTGTTCCCTTGGTTGCAAGATTTGGGCAAAGTCGAGACCGAAGAAATGCACCGTGTGTTTAACATGGGCATCGGATTGGTGATGATCGTCAGCGATTTTTATGCCGACTCGATTTCGAAAATGCTCACCGCCGCTGGCCATGCAAACTGGACAATCGGTGAAGTGAAAGAACTGCCCAACGATAGTGATGTTGAAAAACGGGTTACGGTTTTCAATAAGTAGGTTCGTTCGGCGAGCCCCCTTGATTTCGTGTTTGTTCCCTAGGCATTCTCATTAACGATAAAATCGACAAACCAAAGCCTGGTTTTGGCATGTTTGGCGGAGTATTCACGCCATGCACGCTGACGATCCTTGGCGTAATCATGTTCTTGCGTTTTGGCTACGTGGTTGGCCAAGCGGGGATTATCTACGCGTTGGCGATTATCGCGGTGGCCAAATTAATCACCGTGTTAACGACGCTGTCCCTGTCGGCGATCGCAACCAATACGGAAGTCAAAGGTGGCGGCGCGTACTTTTTGATAAGTCGCAGTTTAGGCGTCGAGTTCGGTGGGGCGATCGGATTGGTGTTCTTTCTGGCGCAGGCGATTTCGGTAGCGATGTACGTGATCGGATTTACCGAAGCGTTCGTGTCGGCTTTTCCAAACACGGGGTTGTCGTTCGCCGTGATCGCGACGATCTGTAATACGTTTGTCTTTATTTGCGTTTACGTCGGTGCTGGCTGGACGATCCGGTTGCAGTACTTCATCCTAGCAGCCCTATTGATTTCATTGGCGTCTTTTTATGCCGGTGCGATACCAGCGTTTGATACGGAAATCTTCACGGCTAACTTGTCCAGTAACTTTGACGAAGGCGTTTCGGTTTTCATGATGTTTGCATTGTTCTTCCCAGCAGTAACGGGAATCATGGCAGGCGCGAACATGTCAGGAGACCTGAAGGACCCAGCGCGATCGATTCCTTCGGGCACGCTGTGGTCGATTGTTTTCACAGGCATCATTTACGCGAGCCTCGCGTTGTTGATGGGCGGTGCAAGAGACGCAGCGGCTTTGAAGAGTTTGGATCCAAAGGCTCCGCTGGTGATTGCGGATATTGCTTGGTCCAGTTGGCTGATCAGTGCGGGGGTATTTGCGGCAACGTTGTCTTCGGCGCTCGGTAGCATGATGGGGGCCCCGCGAATTCTGCAAGCCTTTGCCAAAGACAACGTGTTCCCTTCGATTCGATGTTTTGCCACAGGAGCTGGGAAAGCAGATGAGCCTCGACGGGCGACCATCCTGACGTTCGTGATTTCTCAGGCTGCGATCTTGTTGGTTTCGGATCTTAATGCGATTACTCCGCTGATTACGATGTTCTTTATGATCACCTATGGTCTATTGAACTTGGCGACGTTTTACGAAGCAATCACTAAGAATCCAAGCTACCGGCCGCGTTTCCGTTATAGCCACTGGATAACTTCGCTGGCCGGAACGGCGGGATGCGTGGGGGTGATGTTTTTGATCGATTGGATGTGGGCAGCGATCGCGATTTGCGGAATGATGGTTTTGTACTTTTACATTTCCACTAAACAAGTCGAAACTCGCTGGGGTGACCTTCAAAACGGCCTGCTATTTGAACGCACGCGAAAGAACTTGTATCGTCTAGAAAAAGAACTTCATCACCCCAAAAACTGGCGCCCAATTATTCTGGCGCTCGGGGGGGCCTCTCAGACTCGGCCGCATCTGTCAATGTATGGACACTGGCTAGCGGCGGGGCACGGGGTGTTGTCGCTAGGGCAGGTGATTCAATCGGACGTTGAAAATCGGTTAAAGCGAGTGTTGAATCAAGAGCGATTGTTATACGCGTTTATTAACGAGCAAAAACTAGAAGCGTTTCCCGCGGTCGTCGCCGCGCCAACGCTTGCCGAAGGAATGGAGTCGCTGGTTCAGACACATGGACTGGGCGCACTACGACCCAATACGGTTTTGCTAGGTTGGCCTCAGTCACAGGGCGATTCGGAGCAACTACAAGAAAAACGAGTCAACTATGTAGAGACACTTAACACGATCGCATTGTTGGAACGCAGTTCGATAGCGCTGAAGTTTTCATCTGACGCGACTGAACGTGAGGCTCGGCATGTCCCGCTAGGGACGCTCGATGTTTGGTGGCGAGGCAGCCAGAACGGTGAGTTGATGTTGTTGCTGGCCCATCTGCTAACGCAAAACCAAGCTTGGCGGTCGCGTCCGATTCGTTTGATTCGAACCATTCAAAACGAAGCCGGTCGCGAAGAGGTCTTAAAGCACTTGAACGAGTTGATTGATAAGTCTCGCATTCGAGCCACACCGCATGTGGTGGTGACTGACGATCCGTTTAAAGCGATCTCGCAAACCTCGCGTTCGGCGGCAATCGTGTTTATGGGAATGGGGTTACCCGATCCAGACAATGCGACCGAATTCTTTGATCGTATGGAACAACTCGCAGGCGCGTTACCTCGTATCGCATTTATTCGCAGTGCCGGCGGTATGTGTTTGCACTCGTAGTTACGCTCGCTAGAGAGAGTGACATTTTTTTACGCAGAGTGTTACGCGCCGCTCGTTCCAAGGCTGTGCCTTGGAACGCACTGCACCTTTGGCTCTGCCATAGGCACCCAAAGTAAACCACGCACGGTCTAACGTTAATAACCCGCGACCGGCCCGGAAGACCGGCTGGAAGCACCGTCGCCACCTCTTCCGGCCTTCGGCCTGAGGATGCTACGAACACGCCACGTAAAAAATGTCAGCCTTGGAGCGAAAGGCGACTATGGGGATGGATTCAACGCGAAGGCGCAAGGACGCAAAGAGCGGTTGCGAATGACTCTTTGCGTTAATTTTTATACTGCTGCCTTCCATCTTCTGGCGAAGGTAGCTTACGGCCTAGGTTTACTCGGATCCGATAGGTCATACGCCTGCACCTCAAACGGATTATCTCGATACGCATCGCGGCCGCGAAACCACAGCCAAACCGAGCAACCTAAATAAGCCGGAATGAACAAAGGGCCGAGAATTTCGTATTGTCTTACATGGACCTGTTCGTGATCACGAGCTCGCTCGAGATCCAACTTGTTTTGGCCAAGGATCGTGTGCCCCAGCGTCATGCCGACTACGCCCAGTCGCGAGAGGATCACTTTGCTGAGTCCTCCGTGAAATTCAAGGCACCCGCGGTGGACACTTACCCCCCCGCCAAAGCACAGGCCGATCACTCCAACGGTTAGTCCCAGCAACGAATTAGGGGCCGCCCAAAAGTAAGTCACCCCACGCCAGAACCAGCTTTTTGTTGGAAAAAATTTATCGCTCACAAGCTCGCTCACCAAGTTTTGAAGGTTGCATAATATAATGGCACTCCCCTGCTAGCGGCAAATAATCCCGTTTGCCGCAGTTAACTAAACAATCTTAACACCTCACTCGCCAGCAGCACCAGCCAAACTAAACTTTGCCTTGAGCGATGCACGAACTTCGACCGATAAAAATTTATACCCGGCTAGGTTGTCAGCCTCGTCCCATCACTCAAGGTTTGTGCCAGCCTATTTCGAATCAGCGATCAAATGGGGAACCTCGGTTTCCCTCAGCAAAGTTGTGCCATTCAACCGTCTGCCAGCTTTGTGTAAAAAATTGAAGGAGTCATCGATGCACGTCACTCGGATCTTCCAAATCAATTTATACACACTCGTGATCGTGATGGCCTTGAATGCTTTGTGGGTTCTACAACCGGCCATCGCTACCGAACCGGGGACCGAAGACGTTGCTGAGCTGAAGCGAATCCAAGCGAAAGTTTCCGAAGTCGTCTCCCGAGTGATGCCAGCTTGCGTTTCCATCAGTGATGGAGTCGGGGCAGGATCAGGCGTGATCGTTTCCCCCAGTGGATTGATTTTAACCGCTGGTCACGTAATGACCGAGAGCCAAGTTTACGAAATCATTTTGCCTTCTGGACAAACCGTAAAAGCAAAACCACTTGGCCGTAACCTGAACATCGACGCGGGGATGTTGCAAATTATTGGTGATGGCTCAACTTCATGGCCGTACGTTAACATCGAAAAAAAAATACCGCTTCACCCCAGTCAATGGGTTGTGTCTTTAGGACACTCTGGTGGTTTTGAAATCGGACGAACGCCGCCTGTGCGAACCGGAAGAGTTTTGAAGTTTAAGAAAGATGTGATCGTAACCGACGCCGTTTTAATCGGCGGGGATTCAGGAGGGCCACTGTTTAATTTAAAGGGCGACCTCGTGGGCATACATAGTTCCATCGGCGATACGATCGCAGAAAACCGTCACGTTAGCATGCCAGCATTTTTGCGAGACTGGGATGAGATGAAAGCGGGGAAGCGTTGGGGAGAACTCCCAACGTTGATCACTCCGCTGCCGGAAAAACGCCGAGGGATCATTGGAGTTCGAGTTGATTTGGCGGCACCGAATTGCAAGATCCGTATTGTGAAACCCGGATCGCCAGCCGAAGACGCGGGTATTTTGGTCGGTGACATCGTGTTGCAGTTTGAAAACGTTCAAATCAACGATGGCCGCCATTTGATCGACGTGATCAAACGATTTAACGCGGGCGACATCTGCCGAATGGTCGTGCTTCGTAATTCGCAAACCATCGATTTTGAAATTCAACTGCAGTAGTAATAGTCAAAGCCACCGGCAAGGAAGCCGAACCAAGTGATCAAAGGATTGACCAAATGAGAATCGACACCATGAACTCATCGCAATCAACCAGCATGAAAATAAATCGCTCACTTACTAGAATGCGCCTCGTGGCGGCGTTTGTATGCGGTGCGTTTTTTGTGGTTTCCCCATCGCTTGCATTTGCGCAGATGCCTCAGGACGTGCGAGACGTCTTTGAGGGAATGCTAGATCACTTGGATGAAGACGTACGTGAAAAATTCCAAGCTGCGATCGACAAAGATACGACCAAAGTTGAGTTTACGCCTGATCAGCTAAGACGGTTTCGAAAGAACCCTGCCAACCCTTTTGATGGCTTGGACGAAATCGACTTGAAAGACCGGCAAGCCAAAGTCGTACTCAATTTTGAACTACCGAGTATGCGTAATCGCGATATTGATGTTCACGAGCGGCAGCATCGGTCGATTTTGAATGGCTTGCGGTCTCCAGTTGCTTCAGCCGCGGCGAGCACCGTTAAGATCTTTTCGGAGAAACGCCAAGTGGCTCTGGGGGCCATCGTCCAAGCCGATGGCCTGGTTTTAACCAAGCTAAGCGAAGTCGAAAATCGACCAAAGATTAGAGTTGAACGATCTGGTAAGTCGTACCCCGCCAAGATTTTTAAACAGAACAAAGAGAACGACTTAGCGATTTTGAAGATCAAAGCAAAAGCCCTACCCGCCATTGCTTGGTCGAACGTGACTCCCAAGCTGGGAGCGTTTGTGCTAACTGCCTCAACGAACCGGCAACCATTGGCGCTCGGTACCTATAGCGTTCAACCTCGTTCAACGCGTGAAGGTGAACAAGCGTTTTTGGGCGTTCAGCCGATCGTAGCGATGAACGGTGTTCGCGTGACAGACATTCAACCGGGATCGGCCTCGTATGATGCGGGTATCCGAGACAACGACGTGATCATGAAAATCGCCGGCAAGCCCACGACCGACGTGGCCAGTCTTGTAAAAGTTATTCGAGAGCATCGTCCGGGCGACCAAGTAACGATTGAATACCAGCGTAACGGGGTCGCGCTAACGACCCAAGCCACGTTTGCCGGTCGTGGCCTAGCAGGCGAACGAGCCGCTCGTTTTAAGATGATGAATCGGTTGGGTGCTGTCCCATCACGACGTGATGGCAATTTCCCCAGCGTGTTCCAACACGACACTCCGCTGTTTCCCGAGCAATGCGGCGGACCGATGGTGGATTTAGACGGCCAAGTGATTGGTCTGAATATCGCTCGAAAAGGCCGAGCCGCTTCGTATGCCTTGCCAGCGACGCACGTTAAGACGTTGATCGATGAGATGTTGCGTGAAGACGTTGCCAGTCGAGATGTTGATTAGTAACCAAACCAGAAAGCCCCCTCTCCTCGAGAATTCGGACGAACACGCTTTGCAATTTCATCAAGCGTGACCCGAATTCACGAGGAGAGGGGGTTTGGG
>CAZKTR010000195.1:0-6565 GCA_964555525.1 uncultured Pirellulaceae bacterium | reverse complement strand
CTTTTTTTTGGGACTGAACTTCTTAAGGCACAGGTCGGTAAAATAAGGCACAGGTTAGTAAAATTTTATCAATCAAGCGCGTGTTGTCCGCTAGTATATGAGTACAATCGAAAGGTGTTGGTTGCAGCTAAAAAATCGCATCGACCGACGTATTCATTCTTCTCAATATTCTCTCCCCTATAAAGAACGTTAAAATATGTTCGACTTTAAGCGAGCAGTGTTTTTGTTGGCAGCATGCTTACTCTGGATGCCAAGCTCAACCTTGGTTGGTCAGACTAAGCCCAACGTCATTCTGATGATCGCCGACGACATGGCACCCTACGATACCAATGTTCTGGGGAACGACCGGCTGCAGACTCCTAATCTGGACATGTTGGCAAATGGCGGCTTGGTTTTTTCAAGAGCTTACAATCTTGGCGGTTTGGCGGGGGCAGTTTGTCGTACCAGCCGACGAATGATGATGTCGGGGCGCTATTTGTGGAGTGATATAGGATCGGCCAATGACTCCGTCGGAGTCGCATTTAGCAACGCCGGCTATGAAACCTTCATCACTTCAAAAAACGGTAACACTTTCCGAGACGCTGACGAACTATTTGAATTTGAAGGCTTTCGAAGTAACTCTCGTGACGAAATTGGGCCTCGGAGATTCACCGACAGCACGATCGAATTTATGGATGCCAAGATCAACGGCGATGACTTTCAAAATCGGTCTGGCCAGCAAATTCCCACTACTACCAGCGCCCCTTACTTTGCTCAAGTTGCGTTTGGGAACCCTCACGACCAACGACGTGCACTGCAAGAATATCTTGATCGCTACGGAGCTATTCAGGGAGATAACCCCGGTGGATGGACTCAGCAGCAATTGGATTTATTGCCTGACTTGCCCGTCAACTACCTTCCCCAACATCCTTTCGACAATGGTGATTTGACGATTCGTGATGAGGTAGCCGTCGAGGGAGTTGGCACCAGTAGAGAGCCTTTGATCGTGCGCAATGAGTTGGGTAAACAGAATGCGGTGATCGACTTTATGGATTCGGTAATCGGAGACGTCTTGGACAAGGCGGAAGAAGTTGAGGATGCCCAAGCTGGAGGCGATGATGGCAACGACTTTTTAGATAACACGATCGTTGTTTTTACGGCAGATCATGGCATCGCCGTTGGCGCCCACGGGCTGATGGGTAAGCAGAACCTCTATGATCACTCTTCACGTGTTCCAATGATATTTTATGGCGCAGGAGTTACTCCTGGGGTGAGCCAAGAAATTATCTACTTGGGGGATCTGTTTCCTACGCTTTTGGAGATGACCGGTAGCAATGGTGAGGGCTCGGGATCTGCTGGTTCGGCAGATGACCAAATCGAATTTTCAAGCTTGGCCGCTGCAGTCCGCGGTGAAGAGTTTGAAGGACGAGATTCAGTTTACGGTGCCTATGTCGCCAACGGAGCTCGGCAACGTTCAGTGATTATGGGTGATTTCAAGATGATCCACTACGGTAACATTAACCGAACCCAGTTGTTTAACTTGGCAGACAATCCTTTCGAGATCTACGACCAAGACTTGGCCCATGATGCCGAGTATTGCGAGACTCTTTTGGAGTTGCGTGATGAGCTACTTAGCCAAATGGAAGAGCTTGGAGATCCTGGGCCTCTTGGACTACATGTAGGTATTAATGTTGCGTTCGAGAGGCCGACAACGCAAAGTTCGACCTTAAATAATTTCGTGGCATCTAATGCGACTGACGGAGCGGGAAGTACACTCTCCGATTTTACTCATACCGCATCGGATGATGAGAATCCTTTTTGGGAAGTCGATCTGCAAGAAAATCATTTGATTGACAGAATTATCTTGCATAACCGCGAGGGTTCATCAGAAGGCAGATTGCGTGATATTCAAGTTGAGATTCTCGATGCCGACCGCAATGTTGTTTTTACGTCTGAACTTTTGAATCCAGACAATGTACTGGGCGGAGACGTATTTAATTTTCAAAGCGGCCCAGATTTGCTTGATCTAAGTCTTGCCCCTACCCGCGGAGCCTTTGTCCGTGTCAGCCGTCTTGGCTCGCCTACCAACGCGCTTGATGGCTTTAATTTTAACTTGGTCTCCGATGAGCATGTTCTTTCATTGGAGGAAGTTCAAGTTTTCTCTGCAGGGCTGAGCGATTTTGAAGAGACCATTCAAACGACGGTTGAGTTTCAAGACAACTTTGAAGGGTCATTGCCCTTTGGATTAGCAGCTCAGCCTGAAGATTTCGCCGTGTCCCTGACGGACATGAATCTAGGTGATCAGTCCGGGGTCGATCTGGTTTTCGATGATGTTTCAATTACATCCGGTTTGGGGACCTACACATTCGATCTGACGGTCACCCCCGGAAACGGCGTCGGTGAGATTTCGGCAACTGACGATGTATTTAACGCTAGCCTCGCCGAAATTGATGCTGGTGCAGCGGCCTCTTCTCTTTTTGAAGGAGGGGACGTGATCACAGTCTCTGTTTCGGATGTACAAGGAGCCACCTTCGACGGTTTTGTAAACTTTGGATCCGACAACTCTGGGACGGGTGAGGGGATCAACGTCAATGGTATTGATTACATCCGCGGCGTCGACACAAACGGTGATGCTGATCCACGTCAAGGAATTGCTTTGCCTGCCCCAGGAATCTTGGATCAAAATTCCGTCGATATCACATTTATCGGTGACAGTGTAAGCCTGCGTGGATTTGCTTTGCAGTTTACTCAATCCAATTCCAATTCATTTCTGTTGGGAGACGTAAACCAAGATGGAGTTGTCAACTTTCTTGACATCTCTCCATTTATTGGGATTCTGTCCGCCGGTAATTTTCAAATCGAGGCCGACGTAAACATGGATCTGGAAGTTAACTTCTTGGATATCTCGCCATTTATCCAACTTTTGGCTGGTGGATAACTTGGGAAACCGAGTCGATTTTGGTTGTTAAATTATTAGACATTTCTAAACCGAGTTTTGTTTTAAATTAATTTGTCAAGGAGAACCTATGAAGAATTTTATGCATTTGACCATTCTGTCGGTGTTGTTTTTTGCAACTACCGCTAATGCTCAAACCTCAATCGTTGAATTTCAAGACAGTTTTATGGGGTCACTGCCCTTGGGATTAGCAGCTCAAGATGAAGATTTTTTTGTGTTGCTGACGGATATGGAGGCAGGTGACCAATCCGGCACCGATCTGGTTTTCAATGATGTTTCAATTACAACTGATGGTGGAACCTTCACCTTCGATCTGACGGTTACTCCCGGAACCGGTGTCGGCGAGATTTCCGCGGTTGACGGTGAATTCAACTCCAGCCTCGCCGAAATTGATGCGGGTGAAATGGCCGGTTCTCTTTTTGAAGGCGGGGACACCATCACAATCTCAGTTTCAGATGTGCAGGGAGCCACCTACGACGGTTTTGTAAACTTTGGATCCGATAACTCTGCGGTAGGTGAGGGGTTCAACATCGATGGTATTGACTACATCAGGGGTACCGAAACAAACGGTGACGCTGATCCACGTCAAGGAATTGCTTTGCCAGATCCTGGTGTTTTGGCTCTAGATTCGGTCGATATCACATTTATCGGTGACAGTGTAAGCTTGCGTGGGTTTGCTTTGCAGTTCACTCAGGGCGACGTCACTGTCGTACACGGAAATGTCAACTTAGACCCCAATGGCGTTGTTAACTTTTTAGATATCTCACCATTCATTTCAGTTCTGGCCGGCGGAGGAAGTGAAGCCGAAGAAGCCGCAGCGGATTGCAATAACGATGGAGTCGTCAGCTTCTTGGATATCGCACCATTCATCACAGCCTTGGCTGGTGGTGGAGCCTAATTCTGCGATATTGTTTTTGAATGGCAAATGGCATATAGAGCGCCGGTTTTTTGTGAAACAGTGATACTGGCGTTTGACGAATAAACTGAATCCTCCTTGGTTCACTTACAGTGAATCAAGGAGGATTTTTCATAGATTGATTCAAAAGTCAGCAAGGCCGCAGCCTAGAAACTGGACCGAAGAGCTATTGATTTCGACTCGCTGTTGTAACCTCAAATTATGGCGACGTAAAATTACAAAAAAAATCCCGCAGCAATTGCTTGCAGCGGGATCTGAATCCAATTTTGAAACGGAACGGCGTTCGACTCAACGACTCAACAACGGTTAAAAGACACCGCCACCACTGGCGCCGCCGGCACCCGTACCTTCTGCACCACCACCGGCGCCGCCGGCACCCGTACCTTCTGCACCACCGCCGGCCAATCGCATAATGAACGGTGAGATGTCTAAGAAGCTATTCATTCCATCCCCATTGCAATCCGCCTCGGGCTGAAACGTATCACCTGCAAGAGCGTTAATGAATGGCGAGATGTCAAGAAAGTTAACATTTCCGTCCAAGTTGACGTCGCCGCAAAGTCCAGGAATAGAATCAAAAATTCCTTGCAGGAAGAAAACAGCGTCGTCGGGCCCTCGTAGAGTAGGAATGTTATTGGCATTTGTGAAGATACCATTGCCATCGGCAAACTCATCCTCCTCTGAACGCTCAATTCTAAAGCCTGGATCCGTGGTACTGGTTGAGGTGATTGTGAACGCGTACAGCGTGTTTGCGCTGAGCGTGCCCAATGCTGCAGTACTGGCTGCATCGAGGTCGAATGTCAAGAAGAGTGGAGTCTCTATCGCCATGGTGGCATCAAAGGTCGCCGCAGCCGGGTCACTAAATGAACCCAGCAGTGTCGTCTCGTCGAGTGTAAGTACGGGCTCACCGGTCATTGGATCGATGGGGACTTGGTAGAAGTTCAAACTCAACGCAGCTGCATCTTCGGCCGCGCCTTGAGCACCACGAGTGTCGGCTCCGATCTGAACGGTAAGGCCCTCAATCGTAAAGTCGTTGGGAAGTGAGAACGTCTGGCCTTGCCCAGGATCTCTCGCGGCATCCACCAAATATTGTTGACCGCCGGCTGGCTGCGAAGCCAACAGGTCAGTCGCTGGAGCGACGGTGGTCGTGGATACAGTGTTTTGAGCTTGTAGGTTTGCTACAGCCAACAGCGCGAGCAACGTAGCTAAGAAAAATTTGTTCATTAAAATACTCCTTAAAAAACTCAGTAATGTAAGCAGATCATGTGACACCATCGTCAGAGTACGGCAGATGCTGGTTAGTGTTAAGCAGCACGTCGTTAAGCCTGCCGTTTCGGAACATATTCTAACCGTTTCGTCGTGGACGCGCGACGAATATGCTTGATATTCCTAAAGAAATATTCTTCGAGAGTGTCCACGAGTGAGTTTCACGGGCGTTTTCCGGCTGGCCATTTGGCAGTATATCAGTGTTTTGGAGAGATTTCGCGGCATCGTGCGATACTCAAATCAACGCCGACATAAATATGGACCAAGAAGTCACTTTGGATATACGCCATTTAATCAACTTTCGGCTGGCGACGGCAACGGCAAGGTTGGGTGGCGGTTAGGCTGTTTACGATGCCTTACCCAAAGTGCATCACTGCGGCTGGCCTTCCTTCGAGTGACTTGGCCTTATGACGTCTAACGAAGATCGGTCAGTCTTGCCGAATCGGGGACCTGGAAGATTTTCAGGCGGGTAATGTGACCCTTGACCAGTTTGACGGTGGATTTTGGCACGCCGAGTTGCTTGGCGAGGAATTTGATTGCTGCTTGGTTGGCTCGGCCGTTGATCGCCCGTTCGGTGATTCGGACTTTCAAATGACGACCAAAGTCGGGGTGGTCTTCCCATCCAACGATCTCGTTTTTGCGAGCGTTAGGGACAAGCTTGATGCGTAGTTCCATCGGCTACTATTCGACGTCCTCGTACTCGTCTTCATCGTACTCTTCGTCGTCTTCATATTCGCCGTCGTCCTCATACTCGTATTCGTACTCATCATCGTCGTCCTCGCCAGAGGCTTCGACGTCTTCGTATTCATACTCATCCTCGTCGTCGACGTCTTCGTAGTCTTCCTCTTCGATCTCGTCTTCGACCATTTCATCAGCTGGCGGAGCCACGAAGTTTGCAGCGGTAAGCGAATTCAATCCAAGATTTTCAGCGAGGTTCTTGAGCTTGGGTCGTCGTAGCTTCGAAGATGATTTAGGGTGTTTAATTTCTATCTTACCCGTGTCGGTTTCTGGATCAGTTATGGCTTCAACTATTGCCGACTCGACTGACTGAATTTTCTTGGTGACTTTCCTAAGCGGCTTCTTGGAAGCGGTTGGCGGCTTGGTGGCGGGCTTCGGCTTGATCGCTGGAGCGACCGCCGCTGGTGCGTCTTCTTCCGGCCAGTCCTCGTCGTTGGTTGGTTTCGGATCGCCGTTCTGGATGTTGCTCCACATCTCTTCAGTTAACATCACTTCGCGAGCCTTCGAACCGTTGTAGTCGCCAACGTAACCGTCTTCGGCCATGAAATCGATCAATCGAGCGGCTCGTCCGTAGCCAATGCCCATCGCTCGTTGCAACAGCGAGCAACTTCCTCGTTGTTCTTGAACGACAATCGAGATCGCCTGTTTGTACAGCGGGTCGCGGTTCTCGAGCTTTTTCGGAGTTGCGTCGTCGCCGTCTTCTTCGTCTGCTT
>CAZKTR010000194.1:0-6567 GCA_964555525.1 uncultured Pirellulaceae bacterium | reverse complement strand
TGTTGCTTAACTCGTTGTTAACACAGGGACCTCGTTCGGGCTGTTTTTATGGCTCTTCGGAAGAATGGCGAGTTGAGTTCTAAATAAACCAGAATATAAGCTCGACGCGCTAGCGAGTGCATCCTTCGCTCATTCAAAAAAACACTTGCTTGCGCTGCGAGCTTATATTTTGGTACTGGCTTATCGCTGCCGTTTCTAACGCACCCAGCTTCTTCGCAGGCTGTCCCAAAATTCGCCGAAGCAAACAAACACCAGCGATCGATTTCCACAATCGATATCCGCAACCACGCTCGCACCATGTCGGCAGTGCTTGAGCTCTTCTGGTACTCGACAGCGAATGGTTGTCAGCGTCCCGAGTTCAGGATCGATTTCGACTGATCGAGCAATCTCGATCACGCTCGATTGGTATCGCTGGTTTGGATTGGATTTCAAAAAGAAGTTCACGGACAGATCGGCGTCCGTTTGGCCAATTTGGTTCCACACATAACCAATGCGTTGTTCCGGCACTTGGAGAACGACATCCCAATTACCGTCGAGATCGGCGATTTGAAATAGTGGGTCGCCCCAGCGAACGGGTTTGCCTAATAAATTAGCCTGTGGGCGCCAAGTGATGATTTGGCCTCGCCGGGGGGCGGCGATGTTAAGCTGTTGACGTTTCTCATTCAAAAACGTTTGCCGGTTCTGCAATAGTTCGAGTTGAAATTGTAGATCACTGACTTCTGCAGCCAGTCTACCCACTAAAGCCGGATCTCCAGCGTGTCCGTACTGGCCCATCAAGATCTTTTTGGATTCAATCAGCTGCTGTGTCTTTGCGTACTCGCCGTCGATGCTTTCGATTTCAGAGATCAAATCGGGACTGTGGATCGTCGCTAAATGCTGTCCGGCAACCACTCTTTGGCCGTGTTCGACTTCGACCGTCGCCACGTTCCCGTCGACTTGTGCGGACACGGTTTGCTCAATTTGCGGTAGCAGTTCGCCAGTGGCTCGAACCGAAAATGGTCTTTGCAAAGTGAACAAGGCGACTACGATTGCCGTGATGATCGCCGTAGCGGAGGCCAATTTTATAAAGTTGTTGACCCGTACGAAACGACGCAACATGGACAAGCTACGGCGAAACGGAAGTGACTCAAACCGAGTTGCATTGGCCATCGCCACGGCAACATGCGGTTGAATCTGTCGCAGTGTTGTCGCAAACCCAGCGCGGTCAATCTCGGCGTGGCCTTCGAGAACCAAGTACCCGATGGTTTTGTTGTCGATTCGATCAGCCAGCGGGATTCCAAATAGAAAGCCGAAGCCGGATGCTTGCGTCCATTGGGTGACGAGCGTTTGAAGTTTTGGGTTTTCGGTCTGACCGGCGATCGCGTCGGAACTGAGCAAGGATTCGTTTTTGGCAGCCAAGGACACCATGGCTTGCATCTGCTTTGTAAAATTGCTGTTGCGGTCTACCGTGGCGATCGAGGAAACCGATAACACCTTCGATCGACGGCGGCTACCACTGAGCGATACCAACGTTGCCCGTTCGCATCCGCACAGCCAACGCACATCGTTAGTGATTTGTTTGGAAGAACGTTGTACCGCCAAACTCGCATGAGCATTTAGTTTGAAGGCGTCTAAGCGGTTTTGATATTGAATTTGGTCTTGGTCGTGTTGCTGCGATTTTGTTTTCAAATGCTCGGTAGCGATTTCGCCAATGCCGGCCAACACTTCGGTTTCAATACCTTTGATAGGAGTCGCGTTTTGTTTGGCTGCAATCAACCAGCCCCAAGTTTGGTTGCGAAGCAAGATCGGCGCAAAGCCTATGTGCGGTGAACGCTCTAGAATTTCCAGCCAACTAGTTTGCGAGGATCGACCGGCGATTCTTGGAAACGGCTGGTTTAGTTTGCCCAGTTGCTTTGCGGCCACGTCACCGCCGGCCACAAGCACTGGAGCTTTCGTGCCGTCAGCGCCTCCTGCATGCGCGACCACGGCGGCCCATTGCAAATTTAATAGGGACTCAGTTACCTGCACGCTGCGGCTGCAGAATTGCTCAGTGCTCACGTCGGGGCTGGTTGCTAGATTCGACAGTTCGTCGAGCAATCGATCGATCTTCCCGACAGACTTCGCAGCGGAGGGACGATTCATGACGGTAGCGTCGCGATGCTAGCAGTCGCGAGGTTAAAAGACGAAAGGGTGGGTGGCGTTGATTTCGGCACCGCCGTGTTCTCAATCTTCGGCCGAATGAGGGATTCAGGGCCAGCTTTTTCAGTAAATATTCCCTAATCAAATTATCCCGCAGGGTTTGGCTGACCGATAAAAACACAGGTCGATGACCGAGCATGCGCTAGCGGTGTGTTGATTTAGAAGCCATTTTGGCATCGTGCTAATTCGACCAACCGCTAACTAATAACGACTCAATCGTTTTATGAAATTCAAATTTCTAATTCTTGCAATGATTGCTTTGGTGATGGCAGGCTGCCATTTCCGAGGTAAAGGTGCGCGCACAAACGATGGAGGTTTGGTGTTCAAAGATTCTTTGACTGACTTCGCACAGGAAGTTGCGAACCAGCCAGGGCGTGGCCAAGCGGGCCGAAACATTTATCCGAGCGATCCTTCGCTCGCCAGCGGTCTATCGACAAAATCGGCTTTGATTCAGGAAAGGTCGCCCGACGGATCGGTGTTTCAAACGGAAGTGCTGGATCAGTTTGAAACGGCTCCTTTGGATAATTTCAGTTTTGATAGCGCTGGCAGCTTTCGTGAAATTCGCCTGGAAGATGCGATCAAAATGGCACTAGCCAATGCTCCGGTGGTCCGTGATCTTGGCGGATTGATTTTGCGAGCCCCTGACGCGACCGCCACGAGCGTGGATCCTTCATTGGCTTACTTAGATCCACGATTTGGCGAAGAGGCGGCGTTGAGTGCATTTGACGCGACTTATGAGAGCCAACTGCTGTTTCAAAAGAATGACAACTTTTTCAACAATCAGTTCATTGGCGACGAAGGCGTGTTCCAACAGGATCTCGCTCAATATTCTGCGGGGATTTCAAAATTGTCGGCTACTGGTGGCAGCTTTGGAGTCAATAACGTCATTGACTACGAGCTAAACAATTCGCCATCGAATCGCTTTAACGGAGACGGTACACGCAGCGTCGCTTATGACTTATCGCTTGAAGCCGAGTTTCGTCAGCCGCTATTTCAAGGCGCTGGCACACGGTTCAATCGGATTGCTGGACCGAACAACGCAACGGGAGTTTATAACGGCGTTGCGATCGCTCGAACGAACACGGATATGGCGTTGGCGGATTTTGAGATCCGAATTCGCGACTTAGTCAGTGATGTAGAAAATACTTATTGGGACCTGTATTTTGCCTATCGAGATCTGGAAGCAAAAATTGATGCTCGAAATGGTGCGTACGAAATTTGGCAAAACTTGGAAGCCAATCGAGCGGACAAAAGTGCCGCGATCATCGGCCAGGCTAAAGAACAGTACTATCGCTTTTCAGTCGAAGTCGAAGAGGCGATTCATGGGCGATTGAATGAGGGAACGCGAACCAACAATGGTAGCTCTAGCGGTACATTCCGACGTACAGGCGGCGTGCGAACGGCTGAACGTCGATTCCGTTTGATTACGGGAATGCCGTTGAATGAAAGTCGGTTGGTACTTCCCGTGGACATTCCTAACGATGCGGAATCGGTTTTTAACTGGCAAGAGATTCGAGAGAATGCGTTTAAGCGTCGGGCTGAAATCCGCCGGCAACGTTGGCGATTGAAACGTCGTGAACTTGAACTGCTTGCTAGTAAGAACTTGTTATTGCCCCGAGTGGACTTGTTGGGGACGTATCGCATCAAGGGTTTTGGCAATGATTTGTTTGGTCACGGCAATGAGCTGCAAACTGGCGGTAACTTTTCAACCCAAATTGATTCAAGTGCCACGGGCACGTTCTTTAACGGCGATTTGCAAGAGTGGGAGATCGGCGTGGACGCCAGCATACCGATCGGTTTTCGGCACCAACACGCTGCCGTTCGCCATGCGGAGCTAAATCTGGCTCGTGAAAAAACGGTGTTGGTTGAGCAACAACGACAGATTGTTTACGGTTTGAGCAACGCGGTGGGTGAGTTGCGTCGGGCAGCCAAAGTTCGGTCAGTCAATCAAAAACGTTTGGAGGCCGCTAACGAACAATACGCCGCGATCCAAAATATTTATCAAGAACAAGACACTACGATCGATTTGGTTTTGGAAGCCCAACGTCGAGTGATCGAGTCAAAGCTACAGTATTTCCAATCGCAGGTTGAATACATGTTGGCTGTGAAGGCGATTCACTTCGAGCAAGGCACGTTGTTCCAGTATCACAATATTCAGTTTGGTGAAGCCGACGCAGCGTTTGCGGAGTTCGATTCGATACTGGCAGCGGATTTGGTGACCGCTGAGCCAGTTTACCAGCAGCAACCTGAGTACAACCAGAACGTTCAGCAAGTTCCGTATCAGTTCAATCCGTCGAGTGAACAGCCAGTGCTGTCGCCACAGAAGGATGCGAATTCAAAAACAGATTCGCGAACCCCGAAATCAGAATTGAAGGCCCCAGAACCAGATCGTCCAATTGACAAAGCGATTAAGGCGTTGACTCCAGGGACCAATCGCGAGGTGGATTCGGAACGACCGTTACGCCCAAATATGTTTGATGATGAATAGCAATACGCCTTGTCCTACAGAGCAGGCAGTTTTTATTTGCAGGTAATTTCGATGAATTCAATCCCACGAAGACAACGAGTGTTGGTGCGCGTCACGTTTGGCATGGTGATTGGCGTATTGGCTGTGGTTTGTTCGAGTGGCCAAGCGTGTTCGCAATCGTCGACACGGAGCAATCCGGGAGAGTGGACCAGCATCGTGGCGCCGGTGACTCCAGTGGCCCCCGCGATTCCACTTTCGTCCACGGTTGAATACCCTCTAGGTTTCAATAATCCGTTGAAGGACCTCCGCCAACCGGACCCGAGTGGTCTGTTGGAGCAGAATTTTCCTGCCCAGCGGATTTTGGGAAACACGAATTACTCGAGTCGACAAAATCGCAGCGAACCGACGCTAAAGGTTGGGTGGAGTCAGCCTAAGCTACGTCATCGTCAGTTGTATTTTCAAGACGATCAGATTGAGCGGGGCAATGAAAAGCGGCAGTTTCCCAATGTGGCCGCGGGTGCCAAGTTTTTCAAATCGTTGTTTGTGTTTCCTATCCGGCTGACCACGGGTAACTGAGCCGCTGCTTGATGCTGAACCGTTTGTAGCTGGCTCGCTAGAGATCAGGCCTTTGGCAGCCAAATCCCAAGTCTGCCACTCCGTCTACCTTTAAACGGCATGTCAGGGATCCTCGCAAACTCCGGCAGTAGGATCCTAGCGACCGTCGTAACCGGTACTTTTGGGGCCACATATTGGCTTGCTGCACAAGAAAACGCCTGCAAGTTTTGAGTTGTCTCCCACACTCAGCATAGAGGATTTAAACCATCAGCTTTCTTCGGCGATCCGTTGGAGTTGGCTTGGTTTTCGGTTCTCCGTGGGAATATCAATCGTTACTGAGCCTCCCCGATCTTTTAACCGATTTTGTATTTTCTAATGCTACCTACCTTTGTTCTACGATTGTTATTTGCTTGCTGCATTGTGCTAATGCATGCGCAATCGTTGATGGGTTCTTTAGTCAATAGTTCAACGCCAGGCGTGAGACATGAGATTGACGGAGTCGCGTCAACGTTCACGACATCAGCAGATATGGTTGGCTTGGAGATCATGGTTTATTTCGCTAATGGCTCAACCGATGTTGGTATCTGGACTGGCAATGGAGTAAACCAAAACAACTGGTCATTTACGCTGCCTCCCAATAGTACATCTTTTTCGAATCCATTTTCCTTGACGAACAATACTGGATCAGCCATTACTCGGTTTGCGTTGCACGGTGCTGGTTCAGACACGTTCTTTGATCGCGATATAACACCTGATACACCAGGTACTTTTCGTGGGCGTGATGTGATAGAGTTTACGTCGCTTCAGTTTAGCCAAGATATCGATGCTGTCTTTTTTGATGAGATTTCGGTCGCTGGGGCGAATCCGCAAGCAGATATTTTTGCGGGGCTAGATGTTTCTTTTAGTGATGGAATTGCGGCCAACGGTGGAGTTTTTCAGTTCGTGGTCGATACTGACACCAGCGTGAACTTAGTAACCTCAACGATTCCTGAACCGACTTCTGCGATTCAGTTTGGGATTGCGTTGACGCTACTGATGTCGCGTCGCCGTCGCCGAGCGACGTAGGATCAGTCGTTGTTTTGCTAACAACTATCCTTCCAATAGACCATCGATCGAATCGGAATCCAAATCAAATTTTTCGATTGGCGGATCCACATCATCGGCAGCAGGCGTTTCCGATAAGCTTTCGTCACCGTCACACGGTTGAACGTAGATTCGATTTTCTTTGATCGAAACCACTTTCACTCGATCTCCAGCTTCGATCGCGAAACCGTCGCTGACCGCATCGTATTTTTGTCCGTCGATGACTATCTGGCCGCTGGGTAACATCATTGTTTTGGCGACTCCCGTCTTGCCAGCCAAATCGC
>CAZKTR010000193.1:0-6596 GCA_964555525.1 uncultured Pirellulaceae bacterium | reverse complement strand
CGCTTGGGTTGCAAATTGCAACCAGCCCACATTTCCGGTCGACCCAATTGCTGAACTCGCCCCGCCAAAATCGGGGATTTTAACGGTCAACAAACTGTCAAGTTCACCTATTTGTTGCATATCACCAAACTGTTTGCGATTGCTTTTGAAACGTAGGCCGGATCGATTTGCTTTAGCGAAGTAAAGTTTTATACTAAACCCGTTAGCCGTAAGAGGGATGATGATCCTCTTCGGTCAATCTCTTTAAACTACTCGATCACCTTCCTTCGAAAGGCAATCAAAATGAACATTATGGACATGGTAAAAGGCGCCGTCACCGATCAAGTTATGGGACAAATTGGAGGCATGCTGGGCATGTCCGACAACAAAAAAACATCCTCCGTTCTTGACACCGCCATGGGTTCGATTCTTGGGGGCATGATGAACAAATCATCTTCGCAGGAAGGCGCCAAGCAAGTTTTCGATATGGCTTCCAACGCTGATGCGGGGATCATGGACAAACTCGGCGACATCCTCGGTGGTGGCGGCGATCAACTTGAAGCGGTGCAAAAAACCGGTGGCGGTATGCTAGATGGTTTGCTCGGCGGCGGTGGTCAAACCAGCATGATTCAAACGATCGCAAAAGCGCTCGGACTGGATGGTTCGATTGTGGGCAAACTACTGACATTCGCCGCTCCGATGCTGCTAGGTTCCATCGGCAAACACATCAAATCAGCTGGCCTAGATGCCTTGGGGCTAAGTAGCTTGCTAGGCGAGCAAAAGCAGCACGTCGCAGCTGCAATGCCAAGCGGTTTGGCTGACAATCTCGGCTTCGGCAATCTACTGTCGGGCGTTGGAGACCTTGGCAAGTCCGGGTTAAGTGCAGCCACCAATGTTGCAGGTGCAGCTGGGGACGCCGTTGGTAATGTTGCAGGTGCGGCTGGAAACGCCGTTGGTAATGTCACAGGTGCGGCTGGAGACGCGGCCAAAAAGGGTGGCGGCATGCTCACCTTCTTGATTCCGTTGATCATCCTGGGAGCACTTGGTTACTTCGCTTGGTCCTACATCTCAGGTGCGGCTAATGACGGAGCCAACGCAGTTGAGAATAGCGTAAATAATGCCGCTGGAGCACTCGACTTTGGCGACCTCGACTTGTCCCCATTGGGAGACACCGGCACAAAGCTAAAAGAAGGTTTCTCTGGGATCACTTCTGGGTTCACTGGATTAGCTGAAACCGGTGAAGATGGAGCCAACACATTGGCTGGTAAGATCACTGACTTCTCAGGATCGATTGATAGCCTTGGTTTGGGCAGTCTACCGGATGCCGCCAAGCCAGTGGCAACTTCAATGATCGGCAAGTTCATTGAAACCATCCAAGGCATGCTGGATAAGCAAAACGCTCTTATTAAAGGCGTGCTGCAAGGCCCTGTGGATACATTGCTTGAGAAGCTCAAGCCTTTTGCTTAGACGGTATTAAACTGTCGAAGGCTTTAACGAGCCGACTCAACTTAAAAATCATTCAAAGCCTCTACGATGAAAATCGTAGAGGCTTTGTTTGTTAGGGCTTTGTAGCTGGGCTCGCCAGAGCTCAGAGCCCTCGCAGTTCACCCGAAGTCTGAACACTCCGGCTACCATACAGCATAACTCACTCCACCGGTGTCGCGGGCTGCTCCTGCTTGGCCCCCTCCGCGACGCGTTCAAAAAAGCTGTTCTTCTCTCTGAGCCCTCGATATTTGGCGAGAGTAACTTCAGGAAGTGCCCTCCAGTTTTTCTTGGCCAATGCAACCTCAGCTCGATCGCGATCAGTCACCTCCATGACAATCTTGTGCTCGGTCCGCGCCTTAAACGATGACGGAAAAAAATCACTCTTGCCAACGCTGATTTCAACTCGATCAGGAACCCAACCAATACGACGAATGGATTCATTCAAACGAAGCCGAGCAAACGGTGGCAGCTTTTTCGGATCCGTAATCTGAACTAGCGTAAACACATCTAAAAACTCAAAGTAGGCCGATAACAACTTAGGCGATTCAGGCGTTTTCCCGTACAAACGGTAGGCCATGTTCTGACTGCCAATTAATTCAAATGAGCCTTTGTCAGCATCCAATTTTTCCTCAAACGTTTGCTCGATCATTGCTCTTGATCGATCGTCAGTTGCCATTTGCTGGCGAACGCTATCGGTCATTTTTTTGAGTTGAACGTCCAAGAGCTTGAGTTGCATTTGGCGTTTGAGGTCCAACAAGCTGATTACTTTTAGGTTGGAATCGTAAACCAAAACTTCCTCCGGAGCCTTACTTCCGGCAACCATCGGAAAATCGAAGATCAAACCCTCGGAGAAAATAGTATTATTCGTGAAGACCGGCTCCTTACCGTTCCCAGTGAACATCTTGGTTTCAATCTTAAATTCAAGTTCCCGATCAATTTGCCCCAGTACACGCTCCGCCGGCGCGGCGATCAAATAAACCATTGCGAGCAACAACGAACAAATGGTGGGAATTGAAATCGACATCTTCGTATCCTTAAAAAGCGTAGAACGCGCAACTAGTAGCTGTTCGACGAAACAAAAGCTCTCCAAGCGGCAAGCAATAACTTGCGTGTGCTTTGAACTAAATCGCTAGGCCTGACCAAACTTCAATGCAGACAATTTGGCCATAAAGGACCTTTACACCGCAAAGCTAACGAAATAACGCAATCGACACTAGTGAGATTTAAATCGCCACTCTTGCGTTGGACGCCAAAACACGCCAAATTAACCACCAGTAGATTTTTTAAACGGGTTCGATCGCTTGGGGATTTGGATGCGAAACATTTGGATTGTGGCGTTGTTGTTTTTATTGCTTTCACTTTGTGCGGATCAATTGAAGGCCCAATCGGACTGGGCCCGATTCCGTGGCCCCAACGGCACAGGTGTAGTCGCCGATGCCAACTTGCCAACCCAATGGAAAGAGCCAAATTGGCAAGTCACACTCGCCGGCACCGGCACAAGTTCACCAGTGGCTTGGAAAGACCGAATCTTCGTCACCAGTTGTGACAACAAAACCGCAAAAATCTCGCTCGAATGCTTGAGCCTAAAAAATGGCCAGCGATTGTGGATAAAGAGTTTCGAATCAAAAACATACAAACTACATCGCAATAACTCGTACGCCTCCAGTACGCCTGCGGTAGACAAAGACCACGTTTACATACTGGTCACCAACACCGCAACGACTCAATTGATTGCCTTGGACCACGCCGGTGAAGAAGTCTGGCGCCGCGATTTTGGAAGTTTTTCTTCCTCGCATGGATTCGGCACTTCCCCGATGCTATTCGAAGACCTCGTCGTATTTTTTCACTCGCAGTCCGCTGAGCAACTTCCGCCGGGACAGCAACCGGGACAGAGTCAAATGGTCGCAGTGAATCGCTTGACTGGCAAGGACGCTTGGAAAACGGATTTCAAAACCAAACGAGTTTGCTACGGCGTGCCGAGTGTTTGGAAGAACCAAAACGATGAACCGCAATTGGTCAACTGCAACACCCGTGATGGCTTCTTTGGCGTCGCTCCCAAAACCGGCGAGCAGCTTTGGTCGGCATTGCCGTTTAAAATGCGAGTGGTTGCATCGCCACTGGTCGTGGATGACATGGTGATCGGAAGTTGTGGATCAGGCGGCGGCGGTAACTACTTAATCGCCTATCGACCCGAAGCAGCAGGCGACGGCGGCGTGCCACAACCTGCTTACCGAGTCCGCAATTCAAACTACGTCCCCTGCCCTATCGCAGTCAACGGGTTGTTGTTTGTGTTTTCAGACAAAGGCATTGCCATGTGCGTCGATGTCAAAACAGGAGAGCAATATTGGCGAGAGCGACTTGCGAAAGGTATTTCAAGCTCACCGGTGGCGGACAAGAATCACGTCTACGCGGTGGATGAAGACGGTGTCGTTCACGTGATCAAAGCAACAAAGTCGTACGAAAAAGTCAGCGAGTATGACCTGGGAACCCCAACTCGTGCGACGCCGATGATCATGAATGGCCAATTGTTCTTTCGCGCCAAATCAAAGCTAATTTGCGTAGGGCCAGCTCAAAAACCGAAGCAGTCAGTCGATGATGCCAACTGATTGACTCACTGTGAAGCTTTCCCTTCAGTCGCTACTACGGCGTCTACGCTTACATTAGAATCATTACATCGCTAGGTTAAGGGGCTTGAAACGGCGTTGTATGATTTCGGAAAGCCCCTACAATGTCGGCGAAAATCAAAAACCGCTATCGGGGCAAACTGCCACACGGTAACCACGACGACTTCCGTCCCGTTTGCGCGGCCGGACACGAAACTTTCTGTCACCCATCAATTTACAAGACGACACATGAGCACATCTTTAATCAAACCAGGCGTAGTAACTGGCGAAGCACTGGACCAACTGTTGGCAAACGCCAATCAAAACAACTACGCGATGCCGGCCGTCAACGTTGTCAACACACACTCAATCAACGCGGTGCTTGAAACCGCCGCAGCCGTCAACTCTCCTGTTATGATTCAGTTCTCTAACGGTGGTGGATCGTTCTTCGCTGGCAAAGGCCTCTCCAACGATGGCCAAAAGGCAGCGGTCGCGGGCTGCGTTTCTGGTGCTCATCATGTGCATCAAATGGCTGAGCACTACGGGGTGCCAGTTGTGCTTCACACCGACCACTGTGCCAAGAAGTTATTGCCATGGATCGACGGATTGATGGATGCTGGCGAAAAGCACTTCGAACAAACTGGAAAACCGCTTTATAGCTCTCATATGTTGGACCTTTCGGAAGAGCCACTTGAAGAGAACGTCGCAATCAGCTGCAAGTACTTCGAGCGAATGGCCAAAATCGGCATGACGATTGAAGTTGAACTTGGCATCACCGGCGGTGAAGAAGACGGCGTTGACAACACCGACGTGGACAGCAGCAAACTTTACACTCAGCCTTCTGAAGTCGCTTACTTCTACGAAGAACTTGGCAAGATCTCTCCAAGTTTCACGATCGCTGCAGCTTTCGGTAACGTTCACGGTGTTTACAAACCGGGCAACGTTAGCCTTCAGCCGATCATCTTGAAGAATTCACAAGAGTTCATCAAGGAAAAGCATGGCACTGGCGACCTGCCAGTTAACTTTGTATTTCACGGCGGTTCAGGTTCAACTCGCGAAGAGATTCGTGAAGCGATTGACTACGGTGCGATCAAAATGAATTTAGACACCGACATGCAGTGGGCCACTTGGGAAGGCGTCTTGGCGTACTACAAAAAGAACGAAGGCTACTTGCAGAGTCAGCTGGGCAACCCAGACGGCGACGACATCCCAAACAAAAAGTACTACGACCCTCGCAAGTGGATGCGTGACGCTGAACTGAACTTTGTTGATCGTTTAAAGGTCGCTTTTGAAGACCTGAACTGCATGAACCGGTGCGAAGGCCTGTAAACCAGGCGTATTCCCAAACGAAGCTTTGGTCTTTTGAGACAACGATTAGCGGCCGGCGATTCATTTCGCTGGCCGTTTTTTGTGAGCCTTCGCTTCCGCTGGCTCTGCTCCTCTTGGCGACTTACCCCATGTCCGCAGAGCATTCGGAATTACCCGAAAAAACCAAACAGGAAATATCCGTCACGGGTCAATTTTGCGTACTAGACTTCCGCATCAATCGTAGTTTTTGTTTAGTGCTAGGTTTAGTTATGAATTGTGATTCTTGTTCAGGAGTGATGCTACCGGTTTATGGCCAATCGCATTTTCATTGTCAGGGATGTAACACATACGATTTCCCGACAGGTATCGACCAAACGGACGAATCCATTACCCCAACCGGTAAGAAGACAGGATTCAACTGTCCGCGCTGTGAAGTGAGTCTTGAAGTGGGTCATTTGAGCGACGCAGTTCAGGTTTGTTTTTGCGAAAACTGCCGCGGTTACGTCGTCGACAACGACACTTTTGGCCACCTAGCGATAACTCTCCGTGGCAACTACGCTGGCGCCGATGACATGCCGACGCCAATCGACCCCAAACAATTAGACGACATTCAAAACTGCCCCGCTTGCTTCCAAAGAATGGAAGCCCACCCATACTATGGTCCCGGCAGCGTCGTCATCGATAGCTGCATTCACTGCAGGCTTGTTTGGCTGGACCATGGTGAACTCGGAAGAATCATTCGTGCACCGGGGCCGAGACCGGGCAGTCGCTACGGTCGATAGAATTCTTAACGTACTGGGCTTAGTATCTTTGCAACTTTGCGATAACTTTCACGACGGAGTTCTCACCCGTACAAAGATCGATTTCGAAGGTTCAATGGCTAGCTAAACCAACTGCCTGCAACAGTTCGGACGCCATAACGAAACTACTATTCTGAAAATATGCCCGCCTCTTCGCAAAACACCATGCTTTTCTATGCGAAAGGCAATTTTAAGAACAAATACCTAACGACTAATTTTGTTTGATGTTCAAAGCCTTGGAACATGAGTTGCAAGCTCGGGTTCACGATTATAAAATCTCGTTCGAGTTTCGTTCTCCGCTAATTTATTTCCCATTGCAAACCTACTCACCGATGAAAACACTTTCCAACCACTTTATGTTACGCCCGTTCTGCCTTGTGATTGCGGCCGCTTTTTGTTTGGCAGGTTGCAGTTCTCCCGA
>CAZKTR010000192.1:0-6606 GCA_964555525.1 uncultured Pirellulaceae bacterium | reverse complement strand
GAAGAACAACCATGGGACTTGTGGTCGCCACCAAGGCGTTTTTTAAATTGATGTTCAATCGTGAGCTCAGCGACTCATTTCAACAACTGGTCGACGGCAAAGCATTGCCAGCACCAAAACCCGAAGCCGTTGCCCACAAACCAGCAGCTCCCCCCAAACCTGTCCGTAGCGAAGCCATCAGCCTACTGGCGGCGTTGCAACGTGAAGCCCGCCTAATCGACTTAGTCAGCGAATCGCTGGGCGACTACTCCGACGAACAAGTCGGCGCGGCCGCGCGAGAGGTTCTGGAAGAGTCCGGCAAAGTCATCAATCGGATGTTCGCCCTCCAGCCAATCTCATCCGCCGAAGATGGCAGCGAAATCTCGACGCCCGCCTCCTTCGACCCGGCCGAATACCGCTTGACCGGTAACGTTACCGGCGAACCACCTTTCACAGGCCAACTTGCCCACCACGGTTGGAAAGCAACCAAGTGTGAAGTCCCTGCGTGGAGCGGATCCGCCAAAGCGAAACATGTTGTAGCGCCAGTTGAAATTGAAATCGGCTAATCACACTCGCTCCCCTCTCCTCAAAATTCGGACAGAACAACTTTTCAAGAGTATCAAGCTCAACCCGAATTTTGGGGAGAGGGGCCGGGGGTGAGGGGAAAACGACATGAGTGAAAAACTTGATCCTATTTGAGTTCGCTCGAATGTGAGTATGGTCCGACTAGAGCCGGCACTACAACAAACTAACCCAACACCCACAACATCTCCCTTCGTCTCACTGAACTCAACCGCCAACATGCCACCAAAATACGTAATCGGAATTGACCTCGGCACCACCAACTCAGTGGTTGCTTACGCTTCCACCGACGCCGACTCCGACACACCCTCGATCGAACTCCTGCAGCTGCCTCAACTGGTCGCCGCGGGAACCGTCGAAGCACACGAGTCACTGCCATCGTTCGTCTACCTAGCCACCGAAGCCGAAGCCAATAACCAATCGCTCGACTTGCCTTGGCCTTCAGAAAACAAAACCGCCGTCGGTCACTTCGCACGGACTCGATCCGCCGACGCACCCAACCGCTCGGTCGTATCAGCCAAGAGCTGGCTTTGTCACAACAAAGTCGATCGCCGCGCACCGATCTTGCCCTTCGACGCTCCAGACGACGTCGGCAAAATCTCTCCCGTCGAAGCCACCCGGCAATACTTGGCTCACTTAGCCGCTGCTTGGAATCACAAGTTCCCTGACACCCCCATCCAACAGCAACAAGTTGTCTTGACCGTCCCCGCGTCCTTCGACCCGGTTGCTCGTGAACTAACCCGCGAATCGGCAGTGGCCGCTGGCTTGCCTGCGGATTTCGTTTTGCTGGAAGAACCTCAAGCAGCCTTGTACGCTTGGCTAAACCAACAGGGCGACGATTGGCGAAAGAAACTATCGGTCGGCAAAACGATTTTGGTCTGCGATGTTGGTGGCGGCACAACCGACCTAACATTGATCTCCGTTGAAGAAGAAGCCGGCAACCTCGAACTCAACCGCGTCGCAGTCGGCAACCACTTACTCGTTGGCGGTGACAACATGGACCTCGCGACCGCTCACGTGGTCGCCGAAAAGTTCGCCGACAAAGGTACCAAGCTAAACCCGTGGCAATCGGTTTCGCTCTGGCATAGCTGCCGCAAAGCCAAAGAAACATTAATGTCAGTCAGCGGCCCCGAAACCCATTCGATCTCCGTATTAGGTCGCGGCAGCAAACTGATCGGCAACACGGTTACAACCGAAGTCAACAAAAGCGAAATCGCGAACATGCTGCTGGACGGATTCTTTCCTGTATGCAGCTTGAACGATCGCCCGCAAACCCAACCCGCATCCGGCTTTCAAGAAATTGGACTCCCCTTCGAATCCGACCCCGGAATCACGCGTCACATCGCAGACTTCTTACAACGATCAAACGCAAACACTGAAAACAACAACGAACAACCGCCCACACCCGACTTCGTTTTATTTAACGGTGGAGTATTCAAGGCCGACAGTTTTCAAAACCGACTGCTGGAAGTCATTGGCAGCTGGTCCCAAGACTCCCCTGTACAACCGCTCGATGGCGTGCACGATCTAGACTGTGCCGTCGCCAAAGGAGCCTGCTTCTACGCTTGGAACAAAAACAATGGCGGCGTTCGTATTCGTGGTGGCGTCGGGCATAGCTACTACGTTGGCATTGAAACCGCCGGCCTAGCCATCCCCGGTGCTCCGCGACCACTAAAAGCACTTTGCGTGGTTCCCTTCGGGATGGAAGAAGGCACTCAAGCCAACATCGAATCAAACGAAATCGGTTTGGTCGTTGGGCAGCCGGTAAGTTTTCGATTCTTTCGTTCCAACCAACGACAAACCGATCAACCCGGTGACCTCGTTACCAACTGGCAAGATCAGCTCGAAGAATCGGATCCGCTCAATACAACCCTCTCCGCTGAAGGGCTCGACGAAAGCTACGCTGCGGTTAAATTCGAAGCCAACATTACCGAACTGGGCATGTTCGAACTGTGGTGTCGATCGGTCAACACCGACCACCGCTGGAAACTAGAATTCAATGTCCGTGAAGAAGCAGCCGAGGAATCACGGTGAGCACGTTTGATCCGCTGGTCGACCAATTGCCCAGTCGCTACGTCGTCGGCATTGACCTCGGCACCACCAACTCGGCCGTCACCTACATCGACACGCAAGCGTCGCCGTGGAAGATCCGCGTACTGGACGTGCCACAACTTGTTGCCCCCGGCGAAGTAGAATCCCGCGACACGCTGCCTTCGTTTCACTTCCAACCCGTGGCAACTTCGGCTGGCGAATCCAGCCAAGCGCAATCACCCAATAGCAGCCTTCAGTTACCTTGGGACAAAAAACCTCCCAAGTATTGCGTTGGCGTCTACGCGCGCGACGAAACGGGCAAAACCTCCGGCCGGGGAATCGCATCTGCCAAGTCTTGGCTCTGCCATGCCGCCGTTGACCGCACCGCCGACCTCCTCCCATGGCAAGGCGCAAACGACGTCCAACGATTATCGCCGGTCGAAGTTAGCAGCCGCTACCTCAAACACATCCGCCAAGCTTGGGACTCGAAATTCAAATCCGAACCGCTGGCCGACCAAGACGTCGTCATCACCTTACCGGCTTCCTTTGACGAAGTCGCTCGCGAACTAACCGTCGAAGCGGCGGCCAAAGCTGGCCTCAAACGTGTCGTGTTGATCGAGGAACCGTTAGCCGCTTTTTACGCTTGGGTCTACAAGCACTCTACCGATTGGGAGTCTCGAGTTTCGATCGGACAAAAGATTTTGGTTTGTGACATCGGCGGTGGCACCACGGACTTTACTTTAATTCGTGTTCGCAAAAGTGTTGAAAGTGACACCCAAACAAACGCCAACAAGCCCGATGATTCGCCTGACAAAATTCAATTCCACCGTGTCGCCGTTGGCAACCACTTGATCCTTGGCGGCGACAACCTTGACCTGGCGATCGCCAAGCATCTGGAACAAAAACTGACCGACGGCAAAAACCTACAGCCACATCAATGGGACGTTTTGGTCGGAGCCAGCCGCAACGTCAAAGAACAGCTACTCTCCAGCGACGCCACCGATCAAGACACCACCATGACCGTCTCGCTGCCCGGTCGCAGCGCGAAGTTACTGGGCGGTAGTCTAAAAACAGAAGTCACCGCGTCAGAAATCCACCAGTTGATTCTGGACGGCTTTCTTCCCGAAGTCCCTATCGACTCAAAACCACTCCACCACGCCAGCGGCTTCCAAGAACTTGGCTTACCCTACGCCTCCGACCCCGCGATCACCAAGTACTTAGCCGAATTCCTTACCGCTCATTCAAACGAAACCGACCAACCCACAGGCTCAAACGCCACCGCAACGAAAACTTACGACGCCGAATCAACTCGCCCTGACTTAATCCTGTTCAACGGCGGCTTTTTCGCGTCGCCGGTTTTGCGTTCGGCCACGATCAAACGAATCTCCGACTGGTTCAAAACCGAATCCGAACCCGAATGGGCGCCGGTCCTGCTAGACAACGACCGACTGGATCTGGCGGTCGCTCGCGGTGCCGCCTACTACGGGATGGTACGACGAGACGAAGGCGTACGAATCGCGGCGTCGCTGGCTCGCAGCTACTACATCGATATCGGAGACCAACAAGCGATTTGTCTTGTCCCCGGCAATGCCGAAGCCGGACAAACGCTTGAACTCGATCGAGTCTTCCAGCTGACGATCTCGCAACCGGTCGAGTTCTCACTTTACGTTTCTAGCACGCGACTCTCAGACGCCGCCGGAACGATCGTAAACATCGACGCCGAACAAATGCGTCCGCTGCCGCCGATTCGCACGGCCTTGAAAGCCAAGAGCCGCAACGAAAAACGTGATGTGCCAGTTAAACTACGAGTCGGTCTAACCGAAATCGGCACGATTGAGTTGTCATGCCATCAAGTCGATGACCCGCGCAGCTGGAAACTCCAGTTCGACGTTCGCTCCGCCACCCAAACCGACGTAACATCTCACGAAGGCACCGGCGAGACCGAGGGTTTCATCGACGAAGAAACTTGGCAAGCCTGCGAAGCGGCGATCGCCAACGTGTTCGACGCCGATGCCAACGAAAAACCAAAAACCATCGTCAACGCAATCACCACCGCCGTCGAACTCCCCAAACAAGAATGGCCGATGTCGCTGCTGCGTCGAATTTGGGATGCGTTAATTCAGCGCGACGCTGGCCGCCGAAAATCCGCCGCCCACGAAGCCCGCTGGCTCAACCTACTGGGTTACTCGTTGCGGCCCGGCTACGGCGTCGCGCTAGACGATTGGCGAGTCACCGAAACATGGCGATCGATCAACGGCAAACTAGCTCATGGCACTCCCGCGATTCGCAACGAGTCGTTGATTCTATGGCGCCGGCTCGCAGGTGGCTTGTCCCGCGGGCAACAAGCGGCAATCGCCGAACCGCTGTTAGCCTCCGTTCGAGCAATGGCCAAGAAGATGACCGGACAAAAAGTCAAAGCCGGCAACGTGTTACTCCGCCCTGAAGAGTCCGTCGAAGTTTGGCGCCTGCTTGGATCGATGGAGCTTTTATCGCCGACGGTCAAACAAGAGATCGGCAAGCTGATCATTGAATTGATTGACAAACCAAAACTCAAACCCGCCCGCGATGCGATGGTTTGGGCGATCGGTCGAATCGGACAACGCAAACCGCTCTACGGACCGCTCAATTGCGTTGTCGATGCCGCCATCGTCGAAGACTGGCTACTCCGCTTTTTGGCAATCGAAAGCCCGTCGCCGATCGAGCAACTGGCTGTGGTTCAACTGAGCCGTAAAGTAAACGATCGTTACCGCGACCTTGATGATCAACTCCGGACGAAGATAATCGGTTGGCTGGAACGCTGCTCCGCCAACCCGACATTCACCGAACTGGTAGAGCAGGGGGGGATGTTTGATACTGAACAACAAGGCAAAATCTTCGGCGAATCGCTGCCGCAGGGATTACGACTGGAATAAAACGACACTAAATTCTACCTACCGCAATCACTTTTTGAAAAATACAATGGCCCTCTTAAAGTTTCAGCGTAAAGTAAAGGAACAAGAACACTCTAAAGTGCCCCTCAAGCCATCAACCAAGACAAAACCATGAAATTGCCTGTACGCCAAAGTTATCCAACCGTTCGTTTTGCGATCACTACATTGTTTGGAATAACACTTCTTAGTTTAGTCTCGCTTCCCTGCTGGGCTCAGCAAGACACTCTTGAAGCCCCCCCTCAACAGGAAGCCCCACTCCAAGAAGACACCCCCGAAGAAGTTCCTGCCAAAGAAGAAACCACTCAACAAGAAATCATCGCGCCGCCGTTTGATGTCTTTACCGAACCGGTCGATAGCATTCGCCTTTACCTCTATCTGGAAAAGCTCGCGAAGGTACAAAAAGAGAATCAAGCCGAAGATGCAGTAGACACCATCAATCAACAATTACAAAACGCCGACATCAGCAGCGACATTAGCCTTGAATCATTGGCCTGCCAACCGCCTGCCAGTCGAGACGACTTGTACCCGCACATGGTTAAGTCCTGCTTGTTCTTAGGGCAGTTTTATGACTGCGGCAAATGCGATCGCTCTCACTTGTCCATGTCATGCGGTGTCGTGATCGATGAAAGCGGTTTGGCGTTGACGAACTATCACGTTATGAGGAGTCGCGAGAAGAGTGGTACCACTGAGGGCTTCATGGCGATGACCTACGACGGCAAGTGCTTTGAAGTGGAAGAAGTTTTGGCAGCGGACGAAATCGCTGACATTTGCTTGGTTAGGCTCAAAGCCAACGGCCACAAATTTCACGCGGCCCCCATTGCCAAAACTCGCCCTCAACCTACGACCGAAGTTCGGTTGGTAAGCCATCCATCGGGAGAGTTTTACGTAATGACCAAAGGCGAAGTCAGTCGCTATTCACGCACGTCCACCAAAAAGCCCCGCGGCAGCAAGAAATCCAGCAAAGCTAAACGACCGACATGGCTAGAAATAACTGCAGACTTTGGTGGCGGTTCAAGCGGTTGTGGCGTATTCAATTCTGACGGTGAAGTGGTCGGAATTGCCTCTCGCATTCGGCCCATCACCC
>CAZKTR010000191.1:0-6615 GCA_964555525.1 uncultured Pirellulaceae bacterium | reverse complement strand
TGCTGTCGTGACGTTGCTATCTGAAAAGACAGTCAACAGTTCGTTGTTTTGAAACCCGAACGTACTATCGCTGGCGAAAAAGCAACCAACCACAAGCATTGCCAAACCTGTGAGACGAAATCGACGGACTTTTAGCTGAAAGACTTGCATGAAGGAAAACCGAGCGAGGAGCAAAAAAGAATGAGGTGCACAACATGCGCTTCGCATTTTCAGCCGTGATCTGGCGAGGCGTGCGAAACACGTTGTTTACAAAGGAGGGAATACTGTCGAAGACGAGAGACAAGGTACGACAATATAGGTATCGGCATAGATTCGAATCGCCTTGAGAAATCTAAAGCATTGGCGGTCAGGTGAAAGCAGAGTAAAAACGCGTTCGCGGCCTAACATTCAACTCTTGGCGCGGTTGCATTACCTCAGCGGGGTTTACGTTATTAGTTCAGGGCGGAAGCCCAATGGCACTCACTTTAGAATCTGACCACGATAGTGGCGACAAAGTGAGCCGTTCGCGCTAGCGTCGGGCATTAACAGAATTTCGCTTAACCTAGCAATGCCCGACGCTAGCGCGTTCGGCTCACGATCTGGCTCTCGCCCATCGCTACATCATCTCACCACGCGCTATTGGGAAGCGTTACGGGATCTGGGAGCGTTTCTATTTTCGATGTCGCAACATGCCTTTACGAATTGCGATCGTATTCAGTTCATCAATAACTCTCGTCAGCAGTTCAAGCTTTCGTACTTGAGCCTCGTTGCTGTATCGATCAGAAAGCTCCAGTGCTTTTTTGCACGCCAGTTTCGGATCGATCCAGGCGTAGGCTCTTAGCAGGGAGCCTTCAGAAAAGGCGGACCATGTCGGATCCCCATAAAGCCAAGCTCCGTTTTCAAAAGCCGAGTCTAGGATTTGCTTTGCCACTTCAGGGTCCTTGATCGCAACCATCTTGATCAAGTTAGCGTAGATCATGTTGGTTTGCATGGTTTCCGTTTTGGTCGGAGCAAACTCGAGTGTCGCGAAAAGCAGTTCGTCGAATTCGGCCATCGAAAGCGAATCAAATTTTGGTAGCTCCTCCAGAATCCCTTTAGTTGGATCGTCGTAGTGGTACGAAGGACTACAGGCCTTTCGCGCTGCCGCAACTAACTGCAGTAGTTTCTTGCGTCGCGGGCCGTCAGGCAGGTGTCTCGCGGCCAGCATGGTGGCATTCACTTTGTACGCTGAATCCGGAAACGTTTCAATATTGTCCTCAATCCATTTCGCAGTGACCGGGTACTTTGAATGAGAGAGTTCGATCCACCAGAAAATATCCCTAAATCCTTGGGCGTCGAGTTCAATGTTGTGTTTTTTGCAAATCGCTTCAATGTCCTGCTCGCCAGCCAGTGAAGCGAAAACGAGGCACTTCGCGATCAGGCGTGGTTTGTCGTTTTCCCGACTGGTTAGTCGAACTAACTCGATTGCGGCATCAACGTCGACCAACCCAACTGTTGGTGCAAAAAATCTCGATTCGGCACTTCGCAATTCGGCTGTTTTGGATTTCAACTGCTCCTTTAATTCGTCAGCATCTGAAGAATCCCAAACGTCAGCGATCAGTTCTTTGGCAACTTCTGCTCGCCCATCGACTAAGAGTGAACTGGCGATCAGACCAAACGCCAGCAATCGCGTCGGGCCTGAGCACTCGCCCGCCTGAATGATCGCCTCGCCGTAGAGTTCTTCTTTGGTGTCTTCGTCTTCAGTGAGCAGTGCAAACTGGGCGAGTAACGATACTTTTGTGTAGGTATCGACTCCAGAGAGCATTAGAAGCTTCACCGATGCCTGCGGTGCGTTGAGGAAAATTGGAGTTGCGTTGATTTGCAAGAGCGATTGTTTCTCCTTGTACGGCAGAGCAATTGCTTTCTGAAACGCTGTGAAGTCAGAGTTAATCTGGCAACCGAAGAACATGTTCTGTCGGTAGAAAGTAGATTCTTTTGGCTTTGGTTCTTCCAGTCGTTTCAGCATTTCGCGCCCCGGTTCGTGGAAGAGTTTCCAGTCTTTTTCTAGCCAAGTGACTTGAGGGTTTTCACTGCCTGTTGGCGTTAAAGAGACATCGATCGTTTCGGCAATACTTTCCAATACGTTTAGCTTCAGGTCATAGCCGTTGGCCTTAACCGCTAATAGTTGTCGTGTATCTTCTGCGTCGATCGTTACCTTGCCTTGGTCGCCGGTCTGAGCAACTTGTTTCGTGCTGTCGATTCCAATGAAAACCAGTTTCGCACCGGCGATCGGTTTGCCACTGTCTTTGTCGATGACGGTTGCGACTGTCTTTTTTCGCAGCGGAAGTTTGAACAAAGGGAACGATCCCAAGTGAATTGACTGTTTGGCGATGTTTTTTGTCGAACCAT
Source organism: uncultured Pirellulaceae bacterium (assembly GCA_964555525.1). Classification (GTDB taxonomy): domain Bacteria; phylum Planctomycetota; class Planctomycetia; order Pirellulales; family Pirellulaceae; genus Mariniblastus. Next base: position 4,248 of record CAZKTR010000191.1, on the reverse strand, counting down.
CGATAAACGGAAAGCCCTGGCTGCGGAATCCGGGAGCATTGACGAAGACTTGAAGTCGGTTGCCGAACTGCGTCGTTGCAGGGTATTTGAAATTCCCATCTGCATCACTAGTAACGCCTGCGAAGTCCGGGGTCAGGTCAACAGCGCTAACCGTTTCGCCGCTGTATCCTTCTGGCGAATACACGTTGGCCATTTTGATAGTGACTTTGGCGCCTGGTATCGGAACTCCTTTCTGATCAGTGATCGTTCCAGTGATTGCAGCGACAGCTTGTGTGACGACGGGCAGCAAGACGTCTTCTGTGTGGCCCGACATGACCGAAATATTTGCATCGCTGGGAGTGGCCAACGAGTCCTTGTGGGCTTTCAGTGTGACGGTTGTGTTGGGAGGCAAGCCGTCAATTCGAAAGTCGCCAGACCGGTTCGTCAACACTGATCGGGTGCCAGAAAAACTTCCGCGTGAATAGGTATATTCCACTTTAGCCCCGGCGACCTCTTGGCCTTGTTCGTCCGTAACACGTCCTTTAATTGATCGTGAACGTGTCATCGGGATTGGTTCTGGTTTTCCGTCTACCATTTCTAGTCGATCGAGCATCACGCCAAAGCCACTAGTGATCTGGTATCGGTTCGATGGATCAAACGGAAACAATTGGCCGGATGGTTCATCATCGACTGGGATTTCGATTGTGACGATCCCATTTGAGTTTTCTCCTTGCCGCCAATGTTGATCTGTCAAAATCGCCGTCGCACCAAGGACGAGGACTTGAACGTTGGGGATTGGCTGGCCCGATTCGTTTTCGATTTGAATTTCGATCTTTTTGGATGGATAAAGTTTGTGAGTGATTTCAAGCGGCGAATTCTCTTTCGAGAGCGTTGGCGGCACGGTCCAATCTTTGCTGCTTTGGCACAGGGAAATGGATTCCTGATCAAGAAATTTGAACTTGATCGGGCCGAAGGAAACACGACTGGCGGTTGCCGATGCATTCTCATCAAGCGGAAGTACTACCCACGAGAGGTTTTTTAGTGTGCCTCCTGTGATGATGACTTCTTTTCCCGCGAGCTTCGAAGAGGGAACGGATTCAGGGAGTTTGAAAACGCCTTTAACGATTCCCGTTTCTGGCAACTGAACGAATGGGCTTTCTTCGTTGGACTGAAGGGGAAGGTAGAAGTTGCCTGTTTTGAGGCTGAGGTAGACGCCTTTGAGTGAGTCTTGCGTGACTCCGTTGATTTCGAAAACTCCGCTTTTGATCTGGTCTTTTTGGTTTTCTAGTTTGAATTTAAAAGGTAAGCGTTGATTGTCGATTTGCCCTACACGCAGTTTCGCATCGGTGATCGAAGTCCCGTCTTCGTAGATCACCTTTAGCGTCCACGGTTTACACGCCTTGGTGGTAATCGAAAACGGTAAGTCAACCAGTAGACGTTCCCGAGTGACCCTAGTGATCGAAGTCTCGAAGCCGTCTGCTTCGATGACTAGCAAGTGGTGAGATAGGTTGGCCAAGCTCCAACCGAGGTCCTTGCTGGGAATGCGGAAGTCGAATTCTCCGTCTTCGGTGCACGACTTTGACGCCACGGTCGGCGATGTAAAGAGCAGACTAACCTGAGAGCCGTGCTGCAATGGCAACTTCACCAACGACGCCTTTGCGTTTGAGATCGGTTGTCCTTGGTCATCGACTACCCTTCCATAAGCTCGGAACTCGTCCGGCGCTTGTGTTAAAAGTTCGTCCTGCCCCGTGGCGATTATTGATGGCAAGCAAAAAACAAACGTCAGTAACAACATGAGGAAGCGGCGATGGGGTACTGCACGCATGTGTTATCCTTTTCGAGGTTTAGAATTACGTTCTGCCGGGAGGGCGAGGCTGCGACTTTTTCGTTGATACAAGCCCTGCTCTTGAAGGACTATTCGTTATCGTCAGGCGAAACGGTCGTTGAGATCAATCCAGCCAAAGGCCCAGAATCAAACTCGAGCGTGGAAGAGACCTGTGATACTGCGACATCAGCGGGGATCCGGACCCGGATCGGACAGAAGGAGCCTCAGGAGAAACCGGACGAACCAACCTCTAGGTCACGGTCGGGCGAACTGCTGTATGCGACCAAGCGGTTCTCGTTGTTGGGCGATCGTTTTCCAGATTTGGAGCCCATCATGTAACAGCCAGATTCGGTTTTGATGGTCGGTGTTAGCGTCATGAATGTCTTCGCATCTTCTTGCTGCGTGCTAACGCCTGCCGACAATTTGATTTCACCTAAAAGCTCAACTTCCTTTTTCTCGGTATCTGCGATTGAAACCAGCGGCTTGGGTTTCACAGGCAAAAACGTAAACTCGAAGATGCGGTCGCCATCGGTTATTTCGATAATGAGACTCTCGACGTGCCAATCGCCAACGGGAATTTCAATCGGTGTGTCGACGGATTCGATCGGGATTCCAATGCCGGACTTGGAGCCAAGCCGCCCCTTGATCGATGTGATTTTTGCGTTGTCTGCGATCAGATTTAGCGTCGGCGTGACAAATCCCGAACCCGTGACTTCCGAAAGCGAGACCTTGTCTCCCCGCATGGATCCGGCAATCGCATAGACGGTGCCGCGAATTTTTCTCATGCCTTGAGCCGGAATGCGTTCGGTTAGACGGTTGAGTTTGTTGTCGCCATTGAAGTCTACAAACAGACGATCCTCTTGGTCGAACCAAAGTCCGTTCGCGTTTCGGTCTTCGATTTTCGCCGTACGAAGCTGGCCGCCAAAATCGGCTTTGCCGGTGCGGTGTCCCGCTGTGGCCAGATGCCATTTCGAAGTTGCTTCGTCACGTCGAATCCGGACGCGTTGTTTGGAGGTTTGCCTGCGCAGCGTACTGTACTCGGCAGTTAGTTCTACGAACCAAATGCCGTCGGAGTCGCTTGTGTGTTGTTCGTCTGCTAATAGCTTTTGGTCTCGGTTTGCATCTACGAACAGTTCCGTAGGCGCTTCCGGGTCGAAACGCAAGCAGATGGCTCGGGAGGAATTGTCTCCATATCGAAGCCAGGAAAATTCTTGAGGCGAATTGGAGTCCGCTGGCTTTAACGTCGCTTCGTCGAAGCCTTCTGGAAGGCCCGGCTGAATTTCAACTTCGGCAAAGCGGAAACCGCTGTCGGATTTCTTGAACTCAAATGAGTCTTCTGCCTGTGTTGGAGCACTGACGAAGAAACAAAGCAACAATGAGAATTCTGTGCAACAGTTCAGCCAACTCATTTGTTTTTCCCTTTAATAGATCGCCCTTACTTCGCCAACGTTTCGTTGAGCTTGGAAGTAGGATCACAAGGGATATTGTAGCTTCGCAAGGATGCTCTGCAACTAAAGGTAATTGTTCAACGATAATTGTGATTCATTGTGTGCGTCAGTTGATATACTTGATACGGTAAAGACCGTGAGCTAGGAGTTGTCGATGAATTTTAAACCGTTGCTGTTAGTGAGTATTTTGGTATTTGCGATTACCTTGCCAAGTTCGGGGTATGCCCAGCAGAGCCAAGAAGATCGCCAAGCTTATTACGATGAAGGGAAGCGAAAAAATGCGGTCATCCGGCTGGCGCTCAATAGAGACTTGGCAGCTTACAAGATGGCTGTTTTGAAGACTCCAGATGCTGTGGATTTCCAATGGACACAAATCTACAAGATGGATGACAATGACGGAGAGACAGCGCTTCATTTTGCGGCGAAAAACGGCGACATGCCAATGCTCAATTTCTTGTTGTCAAAAAATTGCAATCTTAAATTGAAAACAAGCTGTGGTGACTCGCCCTTGCATCTTGCCGCTAGCGTACAAGTCGCGCAGGCTTTGATCGATGCTGGCGCGAATGTTCAAGCCAAGGGGAACCGTGGCCGTACTCCATTGCACAGCGCCGCTAACAAGGCTGTCGCCGAAGTGCTATTGAAACACGGTGCGAAAGTCGACCAGCGTGACTATGGGGTGCGTTTATTCTTTTTTGGACAGTCGGGTGACTACGTGCCGGCCGATGGAGATATGCCTCTTCATGCCGCCGCGAGCGCCGGACGTGCGGATGTTGTGAAGTTTTTGATTGAAAAAGGTGCCGACGTAAACGCGCGGGCAGGTGACCGTACCGCGTTGTCGATAGCTGCGGGGCGTCATTCGGATGTCGTCAAGGTTCTGTTGGCACGCGGTGCAACCTTTGATAGCTCTAAAAGCAGTGGCTCGCCTCTTTGGGACGCCGTTGGCGGAAACCAGATCAAGACCGTAAAGCGATTGTTGCAGGCAAAGGCTGACGCAAC
>CAZKTR010000190.1:0-6625 GCA_964555525.1 uncultured Pirellulaceae bacterium | reverse complement strand
CTTGGCTCGTGTGCTCATCTCCGGCCATCGTTTGGGCTCGTCCGTTAGCCACGCCGGCCAGCACTGAACCGACGGCACCAAGTGATTCGCAGCTGACTTTGCTGACGATCATCGAATCGTTGGATTTCAAATCGTAAGATTTCACGCCCCCGTCTTGCCAAGCCACTAGTAGTTGTGGAGGCTGATTTGGTTGGGCGTAGAACTGAACGTCTACGATCCGCTCAGCTTGGCCAGCTTGCGGTGGAAAGACGGCTTGTTGCTTCAGTTGCTGGTCCAATAAATGGACTCGTTGGCCCAAGGCCGAAAACACCGCCAGCCAAGTTTCGCCTTGGGTGGTAATCGCTCGGATGGTCGTGGCGGGTTCGTTTTTGTTGAGTTCTAGTTTTTGCCTGCCCAGTAACTTTCCCGACTCGTCCAGCAGCGCCAGCGTTTGCTGCCCATCGAAAACCGCAAATCGAGCACGGTTTGCAGCCGGGATTCCCACGATGTTGCCGGGTTGTTTGAGCTCGCGAAACTCCCAACGTTTCTTCGGTCGGATTTTTAGGCGGCCAGATTGCGAAACTATACCCGTTGGGTTGTTTCGGTTCTTTGTTGGTGATTCCACCAGCCCCTGCGCACTGACGGCGGCGAGTTGCTGATGGTAAGTATCTAGGTAGCGTCCGTAGGCGGTTCGCATTTCTTGTCCCACATCTTCTCCGGCAGCAACACGTTTGATCGCCGCAGCCAGTTCCACGCCCCAATCATCTCCGGCAAGCGTAGTAACGAACTGAATCCGCCCGTTGCCGTCGATTAAAACCGCAGCGGGGACGGACTTGATTTTCATTCGTGAGCTAACGGTGTGCTGGCGATCGTAGTATGCCGGAACTGCTAAATGGCGACTAAGGTCGGTGATGGCAGCCGAAGGCGTCGGTTGGCCGCTGCCGGGTTTTTGCGTATCGGTGTCAGAAAAAACAATGCCGTGTTCGAAGTCTCGATCGCCTACGTTTTTGAAAACCTGTTTTAGTTTCGTTGCCGTTTGAATCGACCTGAGACCTGACAGCCAAACTAAAACCGTCGTCTTGCCATCGAAGAACCGTCGCTCGCGAGTTTTGCCTTCGGGAGTAAGCAGCCGAAACTTGGGAGCCGTCTGGCCGATCATCTCGCTCGGCATGGCTTCGGGCAACGACACCAGTTTGCGCACTAAGACGGCAGACGGTCGGGGTTCAAATTTAAAATCGGTATCAGCAAGCGGCGCGTCAAAAATCGCTTCGTGAAACTTGGCCACCAATACGACGTCAGTAACTTCTTTAGACACAATCACCTCGTCGGCCAAAAGCTTGTGTGGCAACGACATTTGTACGATCGTCATTTCTTTTTGGTCGATCCAAATATCAACGCTTAGCCCACGAGCTGAACTGCGGACGACGTAACAGTTTTTAGATTCGATTTTTTCGTCGGCAAAGCGTTTCGCTTTTTCGGGGGCTTCTAACCATGGGTTGGTGATTTGTCGAGTGAGCAACGACATCGGCGGCGGGACCAACCACGGACCAGCTTCTTCGTATCTTGGCTCCAATGGCATCTCGGAAAAACCAGCGACAAAGTTTCGAGCGATCGGGTCACGAAACAACACGTTCAACGGGATCTGATTTTTTCCGCCGGTCGTGCTGAGCCCTCGGCCAAATGAATCACCGTACGGGATGACGAGTGTTTGGTTGTCAAGGTTTGCCGTTTCGATGTCAAAAATCTCACATCCCAGAATTTTTCCATCACCGTGAATTTTTGTGTTAAACATTTCTGTCGCCAACATGCCAGCCGAACTATACTTCGTCGACCAGCGTTTGGGCTCGTCTACTGGCCGTCCATTTAGGACGTACGAAAGATACAAAACCGCTCGGTCTTGATATGTTTTTGCTTCGCGGTAACGCTGAACTGTGGCCGCCAAAATTTGGTTGGCACCGACATTGGGCTTGTGCTGCGCTGCCGTTGGAGACGCACCCGCGGTCCCGTCTTGGCCGCTGGCGGATGTCGGTTTTTTCTTGCTAGGCTCGCAACCGAGACAAAAGCAGGTCACAATGAGCATCAAACAGACGTGAACGTGATTTTTATTGAAGCGCATTGATTGATCGTTCCGGAGGTTATTGCTGTTGATAATTTACCTGTAACAGCAAAGATGGGTAAATATTGATCTGGCAGAATAACGGCTTGTTTATCGCTTGGCCGGGGATTTTTAGTTTAAGGACTAGTTTGTTTTGAAAGCTCTAATGGTTGTTTTCAGATTTTTACTGTGCTGCTGCTTTGTGTCGATCTTCGCAACCAGCTTGCAAGCGCAGAAGCTACAGTTTTTCTACGCCAACGGGCAAGTCGTTACGGCGGATGTTTCTGTGGAGACTTTTGAATGGACTCACGTGTCAGACGCAGGAGAGTCCACGATCCAAACGATTCGCTTGAGTGATATTCGCGAGCTCGTTTTGGCAAAGACGCCAGCGGCAAAGCAGATCGCTGTGATTCGACAATTAATCGAGCAACTCGATAGCCCGAAATACAAAGAGCGGGAGTCCGCTGAGGCAAAGTTGTCCAATTCAGAGATAACTGGTTCGTACGTTGATCTGATTCGACAACGAGTCGATGACCCTCGACTGGAAGTTCGGATCCGCGTAGAGCGGATCCTCGATCATCTTGACGAAGACCGCGTACAATCCAAATTGACGTTCGACCAGTTGGTGCTAAAAAACGGCACCACGATGCAGGGCGATGCAGGGAGCTTTGAATGGGATGGCAAGTCACTCGGACGTCCCATCAAAATCCGCCGCAGTGAACTTATTTTGGTTGGACAAGTTACTGCCAGCGATGCAAACAAAGATACTTTCAAAGACAAAGTTGCGGTGAAGCTGTTTCAAAAACATGACTCTTTCGCCGCAGACAAAACCCTGCGAGTCGTTGATTTCTCCTCCGACCCCAATGGGAACTTACTGATTAAACTCGACGACGTTTCCAACACCTTTGTGCCTTGGGGATTGAAGTTCGACGATAGCGGTGCTGGGTACGTTGGAATTCCTAGCTTCAAAGTTCAAGCAGCTGGGCTGCCAGTTGGTTTACAGATGATTGCGAACTTCAACAAGAAACCAGGACTCAACGGGTTCCCATACAAAGGTGCAATCAATTTAGAGTTTTGCATGCCCAATCAATCATTGGTTCCGGCAGGCGTTTATCGGTTTGGCACCTTTATCGCAACCGTCGACTCGGCTCGTTCTTTCATCTTGGAAGCGTTCGACTTACAAGGTGATTTGGTCGGCACCGTGGAGGTCGAGGAGGCTTATTGTGGTTTTTTAGGTATAGATTCGACGACACCGATCCATCGAATTCAAATCCGCAGCAACCCATATCTCTATCGTGTCGATGACGAAGTGGATAACGACTACGCGTTGGACACATTTTACTTTTCGAAACCAATACCAATCGCTCTGCCAGCGATGAAGGCGATGAACGGAGTGGTACTGCGCGATGGCAGTCGGCTGGTGGGGAAAGTCTCCGTCTCGGCTCCCGACAAAGTTTCGATTGCAACTGCCGGCCTCGGGCAATTCGAATTCAAACTCGACCAACTCGATCAGGTCGGCTTTGGCAAACTTTCCGCTCGGCGATTGAAAACTTGGATGGCGACATTGGACGACGGATCGACGGTGATTGTTGATCCGCTACGAAAGTTTGCATCAAGTTTACTCAAGCGATCGGTCAAAAACGAAATGCGATGTTTGTTTAATTCGTCGACTCCGAAACGTTTTCCGGTTGAAGGGGACTTCCAAGGAGCCAAGGCGGTGTTGGTTTATCCGACTTGTCGGATCCCGGTTGCGAAGATCGATTTTGAAAGAAACGGTTTCGGTTGGGCAGCAGACGCGAAAAAGCTACTGCAACCGGTCGATAAAGAATCGCCGTTGGGCGTCCCGGGCAAGGATCCGACGCCGCAGGTTTCAGAGATCGACTATAAAAAAACCACCGCCGACAACCTGCCCACGTTGTGGCTCGGCCAGCCGCTGGCGCCACCGAGTGGTTTTGTTCGGCTGGTCGACGGGCAAACACTTTCGCTCGGCAAGCATCGAAAAATATCTGTGATTTCCGGCAACCGCCTAGAGCTACAAGAAACTGGCAACGCGGGTGCCAAACTAGTGATTCCGATTGATCAAGTAGCAGCGATTGCTTTCGCAGACTGAACGTTAAGCTATTCGAATACGAGAGAGCTCCGTCCGGAGTCGCAAACGATTTTGGCTGCGGCGTCACACTCGTTACGCCGCAGCTTTTCATTTTCTTTTCCTTACCAACGAACCACTGGCCAGCTACTCTTTCTGGACGGCGGCAATCTTGTCGTCGGATTTCCTCAGGAACACATGGATGAATCCATGCCTCACTCTCTCTGGCTTCAATTCCGTTGAAACACTCTTGAGCTTTGCCGTCATTTCCTGACTGGATTTCTTCGATTCCGACGTTTTCTCAGCCAGCTGAGCTTTGAGCTCTTTGTTTTTTGGATCTTCCTTGATGGCGCTCTTCAACGAATTAATCTCCTTGCGAAATTCGGTGCTCAACTCCTGGGACTTTTTGGTTATCGCGGCCTTTTGGTCTTCAAGCTCTTTTTTCTTTTCCGAAGACAGATCAATGATCTTGCCACCACGATCTCCAACCAACAGGTCGAGTTGGCCATCGTTGTTCCAGTCGATCACACAAATCTTGACCCGTGCGCCCCACATTCCGGGTTCGTACTTTTCAAAATCAAATCCGAACTCGCTTGGACCGACAAGCTGTTTGCCTTCGGCTAGTTTCGTTTCATCAGCATCGCCCTCGTTGCGGTACCAATAGACGCTGCCATCGCCAAACGGCACGACAAGGTCCAACTTGCCATCGGCATCCCAATCTGCCGCAACAGGACCAGAGTCACCTCCCGAGCCAACGCTACTTCCAAGGTCTATCGTCTCCGCTTTGACGAATTTTGATTCCTTGCTGGTGCCCTGATTGCGAATTAGCTGAACCCTTCCTGCAATATCGCCGACAAGCAAATCGAGATCTTTGTCGCCGTCCCAATCCACCGCGAAAACAGTCGCAGCCTTGCCTACGTTGATTGGATTATTGTCTTTGTCCATGATCTGGACACTGTCTTCGAATTTCCCTTCCTCGTTACGTTCAAAGAAGTACAACTCACCCGGCCATGAACCCGAAAGTACATCGGTATCGCCATCAGCATCAAAGTCCACCAACTGTGGAGTCAAGCCAACGCATCAGCCAGTTGGCACGCGTCCCGTTTTACCTCCGGCTTCGAACCAGATCGGTTCGTCGAACTTTGGGTTTTTCTGGTCACCCGCATTCAAGAAAACTCGCATCTTTCCTTGATTGAACTGGCCGACCAACAGGTCCCGCTTTCCATCGCCATCGAAGTCGCCCACAAACGGCGCGGCGTATCCAATACCTCCGACATCAATCGGTTGACCATTTGCCTCTAACCGAAAAGGTTCCAGCAGTTCATCTGCGTTGGTGACCGATGCTCCCCAGGCGAGTGCGACGATGCCCAGAATTGTGAAAAACACTCTCATTCTCAAACTCCCTATTTGAATTGACGACAAATTTTCACCGCATTCATCTTAACGCTTTGAGATGGGCCAAAGCAAACATTTTGGTAAAGCAATCCGGTGGTTCGTCAAATCGGAGCTGAATAGTAGCTGAAATGACAGCGGAACGACGGATTTGGTCAGCTCCGGAATGTTGAAGTCGAACTTTAAAGGTTTGGACTATCCACTATTCAGGAGCATTGTCCGACTGATTGGCAATGACTTGGAGAAGTCGTAAGCGGAACACTTATCGGAGACGCACCGTGAGGATAGCAATTTGCATAAATGCTACCAACGTTTCAACCGGACCTTACTGCCCCCTTTTAATAGCGGAGAAAAAATCGGGCTCGGCCCCTCTTTAATTCGCACCCCACTATTCAACTAATTGAATACTATCGGGGCGATCACAATATGAAAAAACTCAAATGGCTTTGTTTCCCACTCGCACTGTTCACGTTTGCAGTCGTGACGGCGTCATTCCCGTCGTGGTGGTGTGGCCTAGGCGCAGGGAAATGGTTTGACGATCCGCAGCAACAAGTTGCCTTTGCTAGCGCGTTTGAAAAGCAAGTTCAATCTGACATCGTGATTGGCGATTTTGGAACTGCCAACGATCAATACAACGGCGAATGGCTTTTTTGCACACACGTCTTGGGGGCCACTGGGTTTGCGCAAATGGCAATTCAGCATCCCGAAAATAAAGAGCATTATGTGCTTCAAATGGAGGGCTGTCTCGATAAGCTGTTGGAAGAAAGGATGCAAAAGTTCGACGAAAAGCTCTGGGGCAGCAAAGCCATGGAGACGCTTGACAGTGACAAAGCAGACCATGGTGCCTATCTGGCTTACCTGAATTTTGCGCTCAGTTTGCATCGCTCACTAAAACCAGAATCACGATTCGCTGAAACAAACGATCGTATCACTGCGACACTGATGCGCCGGTATGAAAACAGCAAGTACATGCTGCTGCAAACGTATCGCAATGAGGTCTATCCAGCCGACAACTGTCTTGCCATCGCCTCGATCGGCTTGCACGGTAAAGCAACCGGCACTGATCACAGCCA
>CAZKTR010000189.1:0-6687 GCA_964555525.1 uncultured Pirellulaceae bacterium | reverse complement strand
CGTAACGCACTGCTCCGAAGGCTCTGCCTTCGGCAGCTTCAACGCCCCACTTCCATTGCGGCATTCACAGCGGGAGTACCCGAGGCAGAGCCTCAAAGCCATTGGGTTACAAGGCAGAGCCTTGCAACCAGAGTTGATGCTGAAACCCGCCAAGAAATCTCCCATGTGATCCTTACTTTGCCACATCATGGCGATCAAGAAAGTCCACCAGCGTCTCGACCGCTCGATCATTTTCATCTTCGATCACATAGTGACCGGCTTGGTCCATCTCATGCACTTCCGCATTAGGCCAATGAGACTTAAACCGTTCCAAACACTCCGGCCGGAAACACCAATCCTTCATACCCCACATCAACATGATCGGCCAATCGGCGAACTCGTTCAGCCGCGACTCCATCGTCTCTAAAACCGACCAAGTCTTATGCCGTTTACTCAGCGGAATGTCCTTCACAAACCCGTAAGTCGCTACTCGATTGTTCCAGTTGTTATAGGGAGCCAACATGCCCTGAGCGATCTCTTTCGGCAAACCACCCGACTGCTCGGTCGCCATCGTCACCGCCGCTTTGGCAAACAGATTAAAACCTTGCAAACCAATTTTGCCCACCACCGGCCAGCGGCACACACGAATTCGAAACGGGCAATACGGCGGCGGGAAGGTCGCGGTGTTGTACAAAACAATTCGCTTAAAACGATCCTTACGAGCTTGCAGGGCGCCCATCCCGATCGATCCTCCCCAATCGTGAGCAACCAACGTGACATTCTGAAGATCCAAATGGTCGATCAACTTGCAAGCGTTATCGATATGGTTTTGCAAACAGTAGTCGTAGTTGCCAGGTTTATCGCTGAGCCCACAGCCCAAATTATCCAACCCGATCGCACGGTGTTTTTCGCCGACGGCTTTGATCAAGTTTCGATAGTAAAACGACCAAGTCGGATTGCCATGCACAAACAGCACCGGGCCACCCGTGGGCGACTTGGGACCATGGTCCACATAGTTCAACCGATGGCCCGTCGCGCCGATCGAAAGAAAATTGGACTCAAACGGATATTCATTCCGCCAAGCTGGCGTCGAAGAAGACTCGGCGGGCATTGATAACAACGATAAACAACAAAAAATACAGTCCTATAACGGCCCGACAGTCTAACAAAACAGGCCAAGAAGTCACGGTGGCCAACGCCGATTTAAAGAGGCTACCATTCGGAAAATCAAATCAAGCAAACCGGCGCTTCAAACCACCCCCTGCAATCACCAATAAACACGCATAAAACCAAGATTCTTAGACCACGAAATACACCAAACACACGAAAGCCACCCTAGTTTTTTTCGTGTCGTTCGTGTTTTTCGTGGTTGAAATAATGCCAAGCAGTTTAGAGGTCACCAATTAGCTTTTTCGATCCTCCCGTCAAAGCCTTCTTGGACCTTGAGCGGGAAAAATTCTTTCAATCTTTCGACGTCACCCGAATCGTAATCCAGATCAACATGTGGCCGGCGGCGGTTGAACGCAATCACCGATACATTGTAGCCCCAGCTACGAACTGCTGCGTCTCTGCAATCCAAGCCTGCAAACACCAATTGGTACAACAACAAACCCGCATTCCAAAGCGATAGATGCCCGCCAACGATCTCGTGCTTTAAAGGGGGGACCGTGATCGCAATCACACCGTCGGTTACCACAATCTCCATCATTCGGTTAATGAACGCTCCAGGATTCGGCTGATGCTCCAAAACGTGGCTCGCCCAAGCACAATCAAACTTGCGTTCAAAATCAAGCGTCATAAAGTCGCCGCGAACGTACGTATAGTCCGCTTCTCGCCTGTCGAAATAAACAGAGCTACCAAAATCGACAGCGGTCACGTTTTTACCCTGGTCGCGAAACACGGCCGAGTGCATCCCAGCGCCCGACCCAATATCAACCACCGAATCAAACGTGTAATCACGACACAACTTTTGCAACGAAAGCTCAGCAAAGGGCACGCTATCAAAAGGAGCGTCTGCGATTTCAATTTCTTCCACCGGCGCATGTGCCACCAATTGCTTTGGCTGCTTGCGCGTGAACAGACGTTTTATCTCTCGTTTAACTTTACTCATACCAACCTTGTCAAAATTAGTCGCTTGGCCCTAGCCTCAATTCCTGAGGCCCCACGTTCTGGCGAACGTAGCTACTGCCGCTCAGCGCCAAAACGGCTCACATTAATATTTTTAATTGAATAAAGCAGACTCAAATCAAGTCTGACATCCAATCGAGCTTGTAGCCAAACTGAGAAGCCGTCTCCACCGTCAAACGCTTCAACTGGTCGAAAGTTTTCTCATTGAGCACAACGCTATACTTCGTCAACGACTGTCGACTTACCGGCAAACCGAGCAAATTCTTACCGTGCCCCTCGTAAGCCGCTTCGTGAGGGTCAAGCATCGCCGGCTCCCACGTAACATCAAAGTGACCCAAAATTTCCCGCAGCTGTTCTTGTGGGTGTCTTACAATATCTTCGTAACGAAAAATCGGCAGTCCCGACTGAAACAGCTTCCCCATGCGGCGATTGTAAAACAATGCAAACTGCTCCACAGGCCCCTTGCTTTTCAACTGTTCGTTCAACCCCGGATCAATATCGTCCATCCACGTTGCCAGCCGCTTTTCGTTATTGGACCAATCAAATTCACCACGTTCATTCGCGGGCCCGTCATAAGTCAACAAACTAGCGAATATCGAAATCGGATTTCTAGCGAGCACCACGCCTTTAAATTCAGAACGATGCTCCCAAACCCCTTGCTTCAAAACCAACTTCTGCCCCGCCTGCAATTGATAAGGGGCCACTAATAGATGGTCACTCTCAAGCACCTGTTGCTCACAAGTTCGCAGGTACTCGAACAAATCCAGCTCATACTGCTCGTCCTGCCTTCTCAAATTATGCACGACCTGCAGTTGCGAATGCCTATTTAGCAAACTCAGCATCATCGTTTCGCCACTACGAGCCATACTGGCCATGTGATAAACCGGCACCTCGAACGAACGTTTCCGAGTAAAAACTTTTTTTGACAGTTCGATTAATTTATTCATTACTTACCAACATCAGATGCGCGAATCACACTACGGAACTTCAAATTAGTTTCGCTCTAACGAGAACGCTTGAAACCACCGGCGTTTGGCCTTTGGCTTGGGCAGAGCTGCAGCCGCCCCCTGCGCCAACGAATCTGATGCAACTTTTTTTAGCGGAACGCTCGACAAAACCACTTCTCCATCAGCAGCATAGCCCTTAACGGCATCCGCCAGTTTTGCTTCCAGCAGCCCAGCCGCACGTTCACGAATGTTTTGTCCCTGGCATAACGCGATCACTGACAACAAAAATTCAATATACGAATAAGTCTCGACCAAAGACGACTCCATCACCAACGCCGATGCACTTTCATCATGCACCCGGTAACAAACCAAGTCCTCTGCACTTACATAAAACGAACCTTTTTGAGCCAACAGCACCCACAACGTCCAGTCTTCGTACTGAAACAATTGCTCGAAACCATACGCCGTCGCACTCAAAGCGTCTCTTCGAATCAAAGCCGACGAATTAAGAATGGGGTTCTGAACCAAGAACCGTTCATGCTGGCAAAAGTCATAAACATGATCATGAGTTGCGAAGCGATTAAAAGAGTCAGCCAAATTTGGACTCGGTTTCTTATTACCATTTTGATCCACGCAAACACCACGCCCGTGAAAGACAACGCATTCAGCGTGGCGTTGGGCAACAGACACCTGACGTTCCAACTTCGTTGGCTTAAACAAATCGTCGGCGTCCAGCATCGAAACGTACTCACCACAACACAGCGAAATCCCAAGCTGACGCGACTTTGACACGCCTTGGTTTTGATGTCCCGGATGAGTTAACAGCCGGATCCTCGCATCTTGAGCGGCACGGGCCTGAACTAAATCGAACGTACCATCGGTCGACCCATCATCCACCACCAACATTTCCCAATCGGTAAACGTCTGAGCCTGCACGGAATCAATACATGCGTCGATGAATTTTTCGCCGTTGAAGACAGGAGTAATTATCGAAACAACGCTCATCGCAATCGCTCCCTAACTAAATCCAACAAACCACCAGTTGTCTTAGGGCGACAATACTTTTCAAAAAACAAATAGGTAAACTCGCGAGCTAGATCCGTCCTCGGCAACGCCGCTGGAACCAAATCACGTGTCGTCCCCGACTCCAACGCGAGCTTCATCGCAACCGCTAGGAATTCGACTTGCGGTGCATCAAACGTAAATCCCAACCCACCAAAATTTGCGTCGCCACAAACAACAACTGGGATTCCACGAATCGCAGCCTCTAAACCGGATTGTGAATTCACGGTGACCGCAACCGCTGCCTGATCGATCAGCTGATAAGTATCCAGTTGGTTATCGTGATCAATCACCGCGCCCACAGAATTCAGTCGCGCGATCAAGTTCGTGTCGGATTGAATTTTCTGGTAGGTCAATAAGTTGTAGTTTCGATTATCAACAGGATTGACTCCAGTGGCTTCCTTAGGATGTAACTTCAAGACCAACCCAACATCGTTAGCCTCGCACCAATCAACCAGCCCCCTCAAAACCTCTAGTGGGGACTCCCACTGCCTGAGCCCAAAAACTTGAGACGAATCGGTATAGACTTGCCCAAGAAACAAAACGTATGGACGTGCTTGCGTTTGTTTCATTTGCCGCGCAGCCGGCGCACTGTCACTTGAACACGAGCCAACTCCGTCGGGACTTTGATGCTCGGCAGACTTTAATCGCTTTGTCGCGTCAATCAATTGTTCGCAGTAATCTTGATAGATCGCGTGCCCAACGGATCCTTTGTATCGCCAGTACGTTTGCTGCGACGCATTCCGACCGCTCAACCCTGTGACATCGTCCCACAACAAGCGATCCGAACGAGAGGTGTTCTCCAGCGCAAGCACTCGAATCCCCAGCTCCAACGCTACCGCGCGAGCCACCGCGTTGTGAGGCTCAAAACCTTGCACAAGCAAAACCAAATCTGGACGAGCCTGTTGAAACTCCAGTCGCATTGCCTGAAAACGACATTCCAACAAGCGACACCATTGAACATACAACGCTCCAATTTCAGCAGTCCACTCGCAAGGCAAAACATCTGCTTGGACACAAGTCGCGTATCTAGCAGCGTCCTGAAGTAGTGGATTACAGTCGTTGACATCCGCAACTTGCGAGAGCGTTGCAGCAGCTTTGTTCCGATTTACTGCTGCAGGTTCCGTTGCCCCAGTGTGACTGACAGAAAATTTTGGCAGCTCCAATGGAACAAGATTGTGATCGTCGCAATAGACACCGAAAGGCTCGATCTGCTCTCTAAAAGCGGTAGGGGCGATCCCCAACCAATGCAAGAAATGCCCAGGCGTGGCCAAGTGAAAACTTGACTCCGTGACTGGTCGCCCCGCAAAAAGTCGCCGCCAAGTGTTGCCACGGTCCTTTTTGTCAGTTGCGAGCATCCTTCTTCCTAGTTAAGTCATCCGATTTGTTCGAAGTCGGAACCCTTCGACATTGGTGACCGACCAGCACCAAACCAGCTTACTGGCAATTCACCCAGAGTGCCCATCGCTCCGAGGCCGATGGTAAACAAATCAACTAAGGCCAACAACACAGATTTTCCGCGACGCGACGTTCCATTGGCCACAAAGTCCAACGTTTCCCCGTATAAGCAGCTGAAAACCAACTTAGTTCTGCGGGCTAGGCAGCCGCGCCAACCGCCTTTGCAGGCACATACCCCGAAAAGATCTCGTTTAACTCGCCGATCGTAGCTGGCTCAAGCTTTTCTCGGTGATCGCCGGGGGTCACCTTTCGCTTATGGCTGTAAACGTTTTCTTCGCTTATATCGAAAGCAGAATGGTTGGTTTTTATAAGATGATGCTTAAGCCCCATCCGTCGAACAGACTGAGGCAGCAATAGATTTCTCGCTTTTTGGGCTGGCACCCTGATAGCCTCAAAAGCACTTAAAACCTGATCCAACCACGCCGGAAAGTTAAGCACCATGTCTTCATAGTGGACAATGGTCACGTTCGACCGGTCTTTCAATTCCTCATAAAGCTTGTCGTATTGCGGACGCAAGCGTTGTGCAGACCGGATGACAAAGCGATCAATTCCCTCTTCCCGCAACTGCTCCCGTTGCTCAGCCGTTATTTCAAAAACACCTGACTGGACTCGATGACTATAGGCCTTGGAAAAATACATCGACGTAACTACATCACGAGGGTCTCGCAAATGCAACAAAACTGAGTGGTCATCCAAGTTATCGGGAAAGATCGGTAACTTGGCCGCCGCGCGAATAGGACCAAAACATCCAGCTCTCACATTGCTTTCGAGGTACTGCTTCCAAGACATCGTCGAATTCAGCATTTGATAGCGGGCATCATTTTCCGTGTGATGCTCGATTGCCAACCGTCGACAAATCTGAGCCAACAGCCCATTAACAAAAGTCGAACCGGCTTTATGGACCGTGTATAAAATTACGCTACTCATGAGGCCGAGCTTATGAAACCAAAATAACTCGGTCAATATCAGCTTCATGCACGCCGCTCAAAGCACGCTGGCAAACGACAAAGCAGATAGAGCCACTGAATCCCGAATGATTTAAAAAATCAAAAAACTGGCCCACAAGCTTCTAATGACTCGCGGGATTGAACGTCACCTATTCATGATGTGCTTG
>CAZKTR010000188.1:1764-6693 GCA_964555525.1 uncultured Pirellulaceae bacterium | reverse complement strand
CGATTGTTCGAATTTTATCTACAAATACTTGTGGGGTATAAAAAGGCTTCCAGCCGGTCTTCCGCGCCGGCCGAGGAAAAACGTTATACTTAGACGAAAC
Source organism: uncultured Pirellulaceae bacterium (assembly GCA_964555525.1). GTDB lineage: Bacteria > Planctomycetota > Planctomycetia > Pirellulales > Pirellulaceae > Mariniblastus. The sequence goes on along the minus strand of CAZKTR010000188.1, from coordinate 6,593 downwards.
AAACCAGCCAGTACGGTAACTCTTTGTAAATTCCCATCTGCCGCCACAATAAAAAGCGTTGCCGCTCCACTACCGCGTAAGACAGGCCAGAGGCAACTGTCGCCACCTACTCTACGAATAAAGCCCGCTTTTATTCAAAGCGGGCTTTATGATTTATTGACAAGTTTATCAATCGATTACATTTTGAATCGCATTTGACTACTTCGCGTTTTCGATCGCTCGAACCATCGCAGCACCCATATCTGCAGGGCTTTGAGCGACTTCAATACCGGCGTCTTCCAACGCAGCGATTTTCTCTTCGGCCGTACCTTTGCCGCCACTGATAATCGCACCGGCGTGGCCCATGCGTTTTCCGGGAGGAGCTGTACGACCGGCGATGAAGGCGGCAACGGGTTTGGTAATGTTCGCTTTCACGTAAGCAGCAGCTTCTTCCTCTGCCGTTCCGCCAATTTCGCCCATCATCAAAATCGATTCGGTTTCATCATCGTCTTGGAACATTTGCAAGACGTCGATGAAAGAAGTACCAACGATCGGGTCGCCACCAAGGCCCACGCAAGTGGTTTGGCCAAGCCCCAAGTTTGAGGTTTGCCAGACTGCTTCGTAAGTCAGCGTTCCCGAACGAGACATGATGCCGACACTACCTTTTTGATGAATGTAACCCGGCATGATACCGATCTTGCATTCTTCGGCAGTGATGACGCCAGGACAGTTAGGACCGACTAAGACTGAATTCGAAGCCTTGGCCGCTTCGTAAACTCGCACCATGTCCATTACCGGGATGCCTTCGGTGACGGCAATCACGACTTTGATGTCGGCCGCGATGGCTTCCAAAATTGCGTCGGCGGCAAAGGGAGGAGGAACGAAGATCATTGTCGCGTCGGCGCCCGTTTGAGCGACCGCTTCTTCGACGGTGTCGTATACGGGCAAGCCAGCGACTTCTTGGCCACCTTTGCCCGGCGTTACGCCGCCGACCATTTTGGTGCCATATTCAAGACAGCCACGAGTGTGGAATTCGCCAACGCTTCCAGTGATGCCTTGGCAAATGACTTTTGTATCTTTGTTAATGAGAATGCTCATCGCGATTCCAGATAGCTAAATATTCTTGTGCGTTTAAAAATCAGAGGGTTTTGAGTCAAATCACCAGCAGGCGGTTAGCTCAACGTTGCAACCACTTTTTCAGCGGCGTCAGTCAAGTCAGTTGCCGTGATCAGGTCAACGTCTGACTCTTCTAAAATCTTGCGGCCTTCTTCGACTTCGGTGCCTTCGAGTCGTACGACCAAAGGCACTTCGAAACCAACGGACTTGGCTGCGATCACGATCGCTTCGGCGATCGTTGAGCATTTCATGATGCCACCAAAGATGTTCACCAAAACCGCTTTGACGTTTTTATCTGACAGGATGATTTGGAACGCTTCGGTAACTTGTTCCGCGTTTGCTCCGCCACCGACATCCAAGAAGTTAGCCGGTTGCCCGCCGTACAATTTAATAATGTCCATCGTGCTCATCGCCAAGCCAGCACCGTTGACCAAGCAACCAATGTTGCCTTCGAGCTTAACGTAGCTGAGTCCCGCCGCTGAAGCACGGACTTCTGACTCTTCTTCCTCGCTCAAGTCACGCATCTCCGCCCACTCTTTGTGACGGAAGCCAGCGTTTGAGTCGAAGTTGATCTTAGCGTCCAAAGCAACCAATTCACCGCCTTTGGTAACGACCAATGGGTTGACTTCCATCAACGCACAATCGCAGTCGACGTAAAGCTTACAAAGAGCCTTCATGAACTTGTCGGCGGCACGAACGGTTTTGCCAGTGATACCAAGCTTGTCGCAAAGCTTACGGACTTGGTAGCTCTCGATTCCTTGAGCAGGATCGAAGTGTTCTTTGAAAATCTTTTCTGGCGTTTCGTGGGCCACTTTTTCGATCTCGACGCCGCCTTCTTGGCTGCACATCAAAACCGGCTTTTTGTTTTCACGGTCAAGTACAACACCAAGGTACAACTCAGTTGCGATATCGCAACCGGCTTCGACGATGATTTGGTTGACGGTTTTGCCAGCTTCGCCAGTTTGAATGGTTACCAACGTATTGCCCAGCATATTGGCCGCAGCTTGTTTGGCCTCTTCAGCCGATTTGACTAGCTGCACGCCGTGTTGCGAAGGCTGTTCTTTAAAGGTGCCCTTGCCTCGGCCACCGGCATGGATTTGAGATTTGACAACGGCAACGGGGCCGCCAAGATCGTCAAATGCTGCTGCCGCTTCATCTGCTGTTTTGCAGACGCGGTTTTCCAATACGTTAACACCAAACTGCTTGAACAGCTGCTTGCCTTGATACTCGTGAATATTCATAGGTTTGTGATTTAATTGAAGAAAAATCGAAGCGGGGATTATGAAACTAGACTGAGTGACGGTCAACCGTAACCGTCCAGATTGGTGCGGTTTGTAAGAGATAAATCCTACTCAAATACCCGCTGTTGTCTCTGTTTGACCGCCAAAGCGGTCTGTACACCCCCGCCGAGTTCACCAGTATTTCAAGCCTGCACCAAGCGATGTGAGCCGTTTTAGTAGAAAAACGAATTCGTGGAGCGGGTAGAGCCTGTGGTCAATCCATCAACTACAGCTTCTTTGAATTGTTGTAATTGACATATTCAGAATATTTTCACTGGTCTTCATGGGGTTGTTGTATGACAGCCGATAATTTGCCAACAAGTCTCTGTTAAAAATCGATCGTATTTTACTTCGACGCACTTCGCACCCAGTGGGCTGGGCGACTAGCATGCACAACACTTCAGAAAACAATAGTCCTTTCATGGATTCGACGGATTGGGCCAATCGGTTTGTGCCGTTACCGCCAACGGAATTTCCTCCCGAAACGACCGATCGCAATCACAAGGAAGATTTGGCGATCAGCGGCGGTTGTGTTCCGGAGACGCCCATGACGCAAACGGACCTGCCTTGCCTACAAGCAATTGCAGGAGTCGATCCGTTCTTTACACCGACTGACACACCACAAGCACTTTCACCAGGCCCGGTCAGTACAGCTACGGAAAGCTCCCCGCTGTTGTCCGCTACCGAGTCTCCTATCTCTCATCGTAATAACACTCCGACCTCTATCGTAGATCAGACAAGCGGCGAAGGTTTGCACAGCCCATCCGTTGAAGTCATTGGGCAGCAAGCAGAACAAACTCCACTCACCACTGAGAATAACCTAGCAGCGGAAGCTCCGTTGTGTGAAGAGAAACCAGAATCCAGTCTTATGAAGAACCCAAATCAAGCAAAACCGATCGTTGAGATCCACGAGTACGATCTTGCCATGAAGGTGTTGTCAAATACAGATGCTTCTGCTGCCGCCGACAGCGAAGGTTCGCCAGCGGAAGTTGTCACCAATGAATCGGAGAGCGGTGAAGGGCCAGTAAGCAACGATATCGCATCATACTGGAGTCAAAGTAACGTGTCTTCATTCGTTCCAGGTGTCACGCCCATCGAAGCGTATCCTGTTTGTCGAGAGTATGAAGATCATCTTTCGGTAACTAGTGGTAGTAGTTGTGCTGCGGCCAACGATATCGAGCCGGAGCAAGAGAGCCAGTCGGAGCAGCTAGGCCAGCAAGACGTCCCAGCGGAAAATGTTTCGGATCGCAGTTGTGAAATTACCCCAGAGTCCGTCGACGCAACTGCTGAGCCACTACAGGTCGATCCGTTTGAAAACGATGAGTTTGAGTCAGTTTACGAAGTGGCTCTAACGAAGTCAGGACAGCAGAATTTGCAAACGGCAGCTGTGCCTAGTCCGCCAGCAACTGTCTCGGAAAAAATTGAGCCCGCTCAGGAGGATCAGCCTGCTGATTCAAGTACGTTTGGTGCGGTTGAATCTACGATCCACGAAACCGCTTCAACAGCAACCGCAGGAGCCGATGTTGAGACGCCCGCAGAGCCGGTGGCCGAGGAAATATCTGCGACGCCTGCAGAAGCGTTTGAGTTTGCTCCTGTTTTTTCGGTGGAACCACAAGCCGAACCTACCGCCGAAGTGCCTGAACTAGGATCGACTCCGCTAGATGTCACGCAAGAAATCCCTCAATGGCCAAGCAGCAATGTCATGAGCACATCCATGAGCTCTCATCAGCTGTTTGACTCGGTCGAGCAATCTCTGAGTGATCTGCAGTCAATCAATCAGCTGGAACCAGAAAACACCTTTTCGCCAGTGGTCAACGCATTAAACGATTCACCGGATCAACCACGGTCAGAAACTGCCACTCCAATTGCAAACCCTGAACATGTTGTAGCGCCTGGACCAGCAGTCGAGCCTGTTCATGTTGAGGATCCTGTTTGGGACGCAACGTCAGCGGCTACAGAGCCGTCGGCCTCGGTTGAACAAGTCGCAGAAACTCAACAGTCCGCTATCGCCGAACAGTCCGTTTTTGTCGAACCGCCTGCGATCACTGAACCGACGGCGGTTGAGTCCCCTGCCTCTGCTCAAGAGGCTCCGGATCTAGTCGCTATAGCCCTAGCGTCGATCGCGCCACCAGCTCAGCGGGCTCCGGCATTTGAAGCCGTTGACTTGACCGCTCAATTGCCAGTAGTGCCTACTGACGCATTTTCTGCTCCGCCGACAGCATCAGTCTCGCCTTCAATGCCTACTGAAGCAGCAGATCAATCTCCGGTTGAATTCGCTCCCGCCACAGAACCTGTTGAATTGCAAACCCCAACAGAGACACCAGTACTCCCTTCCGAGCCAGCTCCAGTTCAGCAGAATACCCCGTCATTTGAACCGGTTGACCTGACCGCTCAGTTGCCAGCATCAGTCTCGCCTTCAATGCCTACTGAAGCAGCAGATCAATCTCCGGTTGA
>CAZKTR010000188.1:0-1664 GCA_964555525.1 uncultured Pirellulaceae bacterium | reverse complement strand
ATTCGCTCCCGCCACAGAACCTGTTGAATTGCAAACTCCAGCAGAGACGCCAGTGACCCCGTCCGAGCCAGCTCCAGCAGAGGCTCCCGTCGCAACTGCTCCCGAGCCGAAGGGGCAAGTGATCGAAGTTGATGGAAACGACGGCTACGACTTTTTAGATCTTAAGGCTTTTGATGTCGCCAATGCCATCTTCACTCCGGGAATTATCTTTTTGGATGATGGCAAAAACAGGTTTCAGATCGAGTATCGCAACTTAAAGCATGCCGTGTTTGCTGACGACTTCCAAGTCGAACTTAACTAGCACTGAAGCCATTGTTAGCGGCAGCCGACGTAGCTGGATTGTAAAATTTGTTGTAAGCGTTTTGTGCATCTCTCTTGTTTACAAAAAGCGCTCGACAATCATTCGTTTGCAAATAAAACAAAGCTCCAGCAATAAAATTCTTGCTTTCATTGGCCAATTCTCGACAATGCAAAGTGTAGTCTCGTCACCTTTGCCTGCTGTAAGTCGGGCCGCGAGTGCTTCTGAAACGCAACAATTCACACACCGTTACTAACGAGCCCCGACATGGAATCTAAGATCAAGTCCTTCGAAACCCCGCAAGACGTCGCCAACGCGTTTGCTAGCCGACTGATCGACTTGCTCAACCAGTCACTAGCCGACGGCGTCACCGCCACCGTTTGCTTGTCTGGCGGTAGTACACCAAAGTTACTTTTCAAAACACTCGCCCAAAACCACGCCAACGCTGATTGGTCGCCGCTGCACTTCTTTTGGGGGGACGAGCGTTGCGTGCCCGCTGACAGCCAAGAGAGCAACTATGGTGAAGCAGCTCGCTTGTTTCTGAACCAAGCGAACATTCCCGCTGGAAACATCCATGCGGTTGACACGTCACTCGATCCTGCCGCCGCAGCAGCAGCTTACCAACAACAAATCGAAGCGGTGGTAGAAAAAGATTCAGCCGGCATACCCATGTTTGATTTAATGGTTTTAGGAATGGGAGACGATGGGCACACGGCGTCGATCTTCCCACACCAGATGGAACTATTAGCTTCGGAAAAAATCTGCGAAGTCGCCACTCATCCAGTGTCCGGGCAAAAACGAGTCACCGTAACCGGACTCGTCATCTCGGCATCGAAAGAAATTTGTTTCCTGATAACCGGGGCAAATAAAGCGGACGTTCTCGGTCAAATCTTGAACGACCAACCTAGCAGCGAACAATATCCGACTCGGCATTTCAGCGATCTAACAACGACCAAGTTTTGGGTAGACAGCGCCACCGGCGCATAAAAAAGCTCTCGGCAAACTTGGTTCCAGGGGGGCTTAGAACGTCGGTTAGTCCGAGAGCGATTGGATTCTAAATTGGTCGTTTGCATCCATGCAAACGACCAAACTTGTTTGATGGGTTTTCCGCAAACTAGCGTTGGCATCCGTGCCGACTAAAGAACGAATCAAGTTACCGAAGTGACCTGACCAATCTCAAACAAATCCTTTTATTGAGTCTCTTATCACCGAAGCAACTGGGTTGCGTTCAGTGATGTTCGAAGGTTATTGAAACCTGAAAAGTGGGTCAATACGGGTTTTTCAAAAATCTTAAATCTTTCTTTTGTGATTGTTTAAGTTTTGTTTGATTCCAATTTTCTTGGGGTTTTTCGAGCAAAACAATCGC
>CAZKTR010000187.1:0-6711 GCA_964555525.1 uncultured Pirellulaceae bacterium | reverse complement strand
TTTATCAAATCGAACAAGAGCGACATGGTGCCGCCGACCGAGCTTTTCTGGAAACTGTCTTTCATAAACTGCTGTTGAATTTCACCTGGTGGGTCAACAAAAAAGACGCTGATAACCGAAATGTTTTTCAAGGCGGCTTTCTTGGCCTGGACAATATCGGAGTGTTCGACCGCAGCGCTCCGCTTCCTGGTGGCGGGCATATTGATCAGTCCGATGGCACTAGCTGGATGGCGATGTACTCGCTGAACATGTTGCGGATCGCATTGGAGCTGGCAGTCGAAAACCCAGTCTACGAAAACATCGCGACCAAGTTTTTTGAACACTTCCTCTATATCGCAAAAGCGCTGAACGACTTAGGTGGCGATGGTGAAGGGTTATGGGACGAAGAAGATCAGTTTTACTACGACGTGTTACACTTGCCTTCGGGCGCAACAATTCCGCTGAAGGTACGGTCGCTGGTTGGACTGGCGCCACTATTCGCTGTGGAAACGCTCGATCAAGGTTTGCTTGAAAAGGTGCCGAACTTCAAGCGACGGATGGAATGGTTCCTCAAAAACAAACCGGACTTGGCAAACCTTGTTTCTCGCTGGCACGAACCCGGCACAGGCGACACGCACTTGCTTTCGCTGCTGCGTGGCCATCGCATGAAAGCACTGTTGCGCCGAATGCTTGACGAAAAGGAATTCTTTTCCGATTTCGGAATTCGAGCAGTATCGAAGTACCACGAAGAAAACCCATACGCCGTTAATTGTGACGGTAGCATGGTTCAATGCGACGGCGGTCAAGTGTCAGTCAAATACGAACCGGCAGAATCGACCACTTCGATGTTTGGTGGCAATTCAAATTGGCGAGGACCGATCTGGTTTCCAATGAATTTCCTACTGGTCGAGTCGTTGTACAAGTTCCATGATTACTACGGGGACGATTTCCAAATCGAATGCCCCGTCGGATCGGGCCAAAAGAAGACGATCGCACAAGCGGCCGACGAGGTTGGTCGGCGTTTGACTTCGATCTTTACCAACAATGAAGACGGCCATCGACCGGTCTATAACAGATATCCCAAAATGCAGAATGATGACCACTTCAAAGATCACATTCTTTTCTATGAGTACTTTCATGGAGACAACGGTCGAGGAGTCGGTGCGAGTCATCAAACCGGTTGGACGGCGCTGGTGGCGTCATTGATCGCAGGCAAAGCCAAGAAGTAACCGTTAAAGTACTGATCAGCGGAAATGGAAACATCAAAACTCAAAAAATGGATTTATCATGAGTCAATCAGAACATCCCGACGTCGTCATGCCCTCGTGTGGCTTGCCTCAATTGCTAAAAGGTCAGAAAGCAATTGTTACCGGTGCTAGTTCGGGGATCGGCACAGCGGTTGCAATCTCGCTTGGCCAAGCGGGAGCTGAAGTGGTGGTCAATTATGGCGGCAACGAACAAGCCGCCAATCAAGTGGTTGATCAGATCAAACAGAACGGCGGAAACGCAATCGCCATCCAAGCCGATGTTTCAAAAGAAAATGATGTCCAGCGAATGTTCGACCAGACCATCGAGGCCTTTGGTACGGTCGATATCTTGGTCAATAACGCCGGGCTCCAGCGCGACGCGCCGATTGACGAAATGAGCTTGCAGGATTGGAACCGAGTCCTAGACGTCAATTTGACAGGCCAGTTCTTATGTGCTCGGGCGGCGATTCGAGAATTCAAAAAACGTGGTGTCGTTCCTGGTGTTTCCTGCGCTGCCGGCAAAATTATCTGTATGAGTTCGGTCCACGAAGTCATCCCTTGGGCTGGCCACGTCAACTACGCGGCGTCCAAAGGCGGCGTGATGTTGATGATGAAAAGTATCGCTCAAGAAGTCGCACCATTCAGGATTCGCGTCAACAGCATTTGCCCGGGTGCCATTCGAACTCCGATTAATCGAGACGCGTGGGATACTCGAGAAGCCTATGACGACCTAATGAACTTGATTCCCTACAAACGTATCGGCGAGCCCGAAGACATTGGTCGGGTGGCGGCATGGCTGGCTTCAGATCAAGCGGACTATCTCAACGGCACCAGCATGGTGGTCGATGGAGGTATGTGCTTGTATCCAGGATTTGCAACCGGAGGATAGGTTTGTAGTGTCACATTCAACTTGAGTCGAGAGAAGCAATGAATCTATTACCCGAAACTGAGAACGAATGGCTCGAAACCGATGGGCTGGGCGCCTTCGCTAGTGGAACGTCTTCGGGAGTTCGAACGCGCCGATACCACAATGTTTTGATGATCGCCAAGAACCCGCCTTCGGAGCGAGTGATTCTTGTTAACGGTTTTGATGTGTGGGTTGAAACCCCGCATGGTACGTTTCCCATTTCAACTCAGGCCTATTCCGATAACGTTTTCTGGCCAGAAGGATTCTTGCTCAGACGCTCTTTCGTCAGCACGCATTGGCCGACTTGGATCTACGATCTTGGCCAATCACTACAGATCAAGCAAGAACTGTTTGTCCCTGATCGTATACAAGGAACCGCCATTCGTTGGCAAGTCATCGGATCCGCAGCAGGCGTGAAGCTACACGTAAAACCGTTTTTGTCTGCTCGAGATTATCATTCAATGCATCACGAAAATGATGACATGAACCTTGAAGCTCGAATTCAAAACGGGGAAGTGACATGGCAACCATATTCTGATTCGCCAGAGATTTTTGCTGAAACGACGGGCGAGTTCGAAGTCAAGCCAGAATGGTTCCGTTCGTTTTACTACGCCAAAGAAGACCAACGCGGACTCGATTCGATGGAAGACCTTGGCTGTCCCGGTGAGTTTCATTTTGAGTTGGAAAAGTCGGAAGCGATTTTGTTACTGGGAGCCGGACAAAAACTGTCGAGTCAAATCGATTCGGCAGATTCATCGGCCGAACGTGTATTTGCAACCGTACACGACAGCGAGCTAAATCGTCGCCAGCAAATCAGCCGAGTCGAGCGTTCGGCGGAGCAGTACATCGTAAAGCGGCAAGATGGAAAGACGATCATTGCGGGTTACCCATGGTTTACTGATTGGGGCCGAGATACCTTTATCGCCATTCGCGGACTGTGCCTGACACGCGGCGATCACGAAACCGCCAAGAGTATCCTTGTTAGCTGGGCGGATACGGTTTCCGAGGGAATGATCCCTAACCGCTTCCCTGACCACGGCGAAGAACCGGAATACAACTCAGTCGACGCTTCCCTGTGGTATATCATTGCTGTTTACGAATACTGGCAATTGCTGGAACGACTGGGCATTGAGAAAGACGCTGAAGAAACCAGCAAACTCGAAGCTGCGATCGAAGCGATTTTGGAAGGGTACTCAACCGGCACACGTCACGGCATCGGCAAAGACGAAGATGGTTTGATCGCTGCGGGCGAAGCAGGCGTGCAGTTGACTTGGATGGATGCCAAAGTCGATGACTGGGTGGTTACGCCGCGGATCGGCAAGCCGGTTGAGATTCAGTGCATGTGGATCAATGCATTGTGGATTGCCGCTAAATTTTCGCCGAAGTGGAAGTCTCCGTTCGAAAATGCCGAGCAGTCGTTTAAAGAAAAGTTCTGGAACGAAGACGCCTCATGCCTGTACGACGTTGTCGACAGCAACCATGAGGCCGGTCAAACAGACGCGTCGATTCGCCCGAACCAGATCATGGCCGTCGGCGGATTGCCACATGCAGTTATCAGTGGCCAGCAAGCCAAGGAAGTTCTTGCTACCGTGGAAGACAAACTGTTGACGCCACTGGGTCTGCGATCTTTGGGGCCGGACGATCCGGAATACAAATCCATTTACACAGGCGGTGTTTGGCAGCGAGACGGCTCGTATCATCAAGGCACCGTTTGGCCCTGGCTGATCGGTCCGTTTGTGGAAGCATGGTTCAATGTAAACGGCAAGAATCCAAAGACCGCAGGCGAGGCGAAAACTCGTTTCCTTTATCCCTTGGAAGCTCACCTGGAAAAATCCGGACTTGGGCACATTTCAGAAATTGCCGACGCCAGTTCACCATACCAGCCTCGCGGTTGTCCGTTTCAAGCATGGTCGCTGTCAGAGTTTATTCGCATTCAAAAATTGATCGAAGGGTTGTTGTGAGATGATAAAAGCCTTACGCAATCACTGGCCCGAGTACCTGATGGAAGCATGGGGGTTGGGTACGTTTATGGTCGCCGCCTGCATTGGAACGGCCGTTCTGTGGCATCCCGAGTCCCCCGTCGAACATTGGGTTAGCCGCAGTCCGTTACTGCAACGCCTGCTGATGGGGGTTGCGATGGGTCTGACTGCGATGGCAATTGTCTACTCACCGTGGGGAAAAAGATCTGGCGCTCATATCAATCCGGCGCTGACACTGACGTTTTTGCGACTGGGAACAATCAAACCGTGGGATGCTGTGTTTTATGTCATCTTTCAATTCATCGGCGCGATTGCCGGCGTTGCGATTTGCTGGTTATTGCTTGGCAGTATGATTTCGATACCCCAGGTCAACTTCGCCGTCACGATTCCCGGCTCGCCGGGAGTATGGACGGCTTTTGTTGCCGAGACGCTGATTTCGGCTGGGATCATGGGCACCGTTTTGTTAACAACTAACAAGCCAAAGATCATGCACTTTACGGGGGTGATGATTGGTTGCTTGCTCGTGCTGTACATCACCTTTGAAGCGCCCTTGTCAGGGATGAGCATGAATCCGGCTCGGACCGTTGGGTCTGCTGTGGTCGCTAACCAATGGACGGGGTGGTGGGTGTATTTCGTGGCGCCAACGATCGGGATGTTTGTCGCTGCGGAAATCTATCTATGGACCAAGGGCAAGGACGCGGTCCACTGCGCGAAACTAAATCATACGCTGGATGTTCGGTGTATTTTTTGTGGATATGATCCAAAAATGATGAGCGCGAAAATGATGCATTCGCCAATGGACTCGGATGTTAAAGAGACGATTCAACTTAAATAGAAATGGAAATCCAATGCTCGACCAACACTATGACGTGATCATTGTCGGAACCGGAGCCGGTGGTGGAACGCTTGCTCGCAAGCTCGCCGATTCAGGCAAGAAGATCCTTATGGTTGAACGAGGCCAGTTCCTGAAACGCGAAAAAGAAAACTGGGACCCAGAAGAAGTTTTTCACAAAGAACGGTACCACTCCAAAGATACGTGGTACGACAAAAACGATAAAACCTTCCAGCCGGGGTCACACTACTTCGTCGGTGGGGCCACCAAAATGTACGGCGCCGCGTTGTTTCGTTTTCGCGAACGAGACTTTGATACGGTACAACACGAAGACGGTGTTTCGCCCGAGTGGCCACTGAAGTACGATGTTTTTGAACCGTACTATTGCGACGCCGAAGACATGTACATGGTGCACGGCAATCGCGATGAAGACCCTACCGAACCGCCAGCCAGTCGCCCTTATCCATTCCCGGCGATCTCGCACGAGCCACGGATTCAAGAAATCGCCGACAAACTAACGGCCGAAGGTTTGCATCCGGCACATGCTCCGACAGCGATTATGCTGAACGAAGAAAACCACTGGAAGAGCCGGTGTATCCGCTGCAATACTTGCGACGGATACCCCTGTCTCGTTCACGCTAAATGTGACTCCGAAGTGATCGGAGTTCGCCCGGCGCTTGAATACGAAAACGTTTCGATCGAAACCAGCGCCACGGTTGTCAAACTAAACACCAACGCAGCGGGCACGTCAGTCACCGAAGTCGTCGTTAAACATGGTGACCACACTCATTCGATCAAAGGCGACATCGTCGTGCTGGCCGCCGGCGCCGCTAATTCAGCAAAAATCTTGCTGGCTTCGGCGAACGACAAACACCCCAACGGCCTAGCCAACGGATCGGATCAAGTAGGCCGCAACTACATGTTCCATAACAGCCAAGCCGTCGTGGCGTTGTCCAAAGCCATCAACGCGACCAAGTTCCAAAAAACGCTCACCGTCAATGATTTCTATTGGGGCTGGAAAGACTATGAGTATCCAATCGGCAATATCCAAATGGTCGGCAAGTCGATGGCGCCGATGTTTATGGAAGACGCTCCCAGTTTCGCGCCGGGTTGGACATTGGAAATGATGGCCAAGCACGCGGTTGATTTCTGGTTAACCACCGAAGATTGGCCGGATCCGGAAAATCGAGTCACAATCAAGGACGATGGAAACATCAAGCTTTCGTACACTTTCAACAATCAGAAATCAACAAAACAACTCAATAAACACTTGAAGAAAATGTTGGAGTGCATGGACTGTCACCTCCATTTGATTCCCAACAACTTGTATTTGACAAAACAAATTCCCGTTGCGGGAGTTGGCCATCAAGCAGGCACCTGCCGATTTGGAACCGATCCGTCGACTTCGGTATTGGATTTGAACTGCAAAGCTCACGAAGTCGACAACCTGTACGTCGTTGATTCGAGTTTCTTCCCTAGTATTGCGGCGGTCAATCCATCATTGACGATCATGGCCAATGCGTTGCGAGTGGGCGACCATTTGCTTGAACGAATGGGAGCATAAGATGAACCACAAAGCCTCTTTCATCGCCAGCTTAATCGTTGCCGCTGCCACGTCGTGGGTTGGTCTTTCGTATTTTGCAAGCCAGCCTAAAGTCGAACAAGGAATTGAATCCAATGCGACCGCAACGGAAGGTTTGGAAGCCCAGCAGCCGATCGTTGGCATCAAAGTCAAAGAAGTCGATTCGGTTGGGTTGACGGTTCACG
>CAZKTR010000186.1:5642-6715 GCA_964555525.1 uncultured Pirellulaceae bacterium | reverse complement strand
CACTATCTGGGATAGGTGGCAAGTTCGTCCAACGTTGCATGTCGAAATCGTCTCCGCATAGGTAGCTCATGTCGTCGCCGGGATCCCTTCCGTTTTCGTAGTTTTCGTCAAACAAGTGTTTTTCACCGATCATAACCGTGTTGGATGTTCCATCGGAGATATCCCCGAACCCGATCGTGCTTCTTTGGAATGTGATTCCCGTTGAGCCTTGCATGTTTATAAAGCCTCGTCCTTGGATACCCTCTTCGGGGGTTGGGCCGGCCGACCATTTGACAACCGTATCGCCAGCGTTGGCGGCGTAGTCACTTCTGGCTTCGGTCTCGACGTCTGTCGCGTTGTAAGCGTACCCCACTGCTGGGTCTCTGAAGAGTCTTGGTCGATTGATTGCTGATCGCCTGGAGGGGCAAAAGTATCCTGGTAGTGGTGTTTGACATGCTGCAGCGGCAAGGTCCATCTGTTGTTGGGTGATTGTCGAACGGTCTCCATCTGTCACGGAATCGTACAGATTCTTTTGCTCAACATAGGGAAGGAGCGAAAATGCCCAGCTTCCGGGTTGGGCTGGACCGAGTCCTGCGTCCGAGTCGCCAACCCAATTAAAACCCCAGCCTCCAGACGGAAATGAATTTTGAGTATCATGGTGAAGGTGATACGCTAGAGCGAGCTGTTTAAGTTGGTTTGCGCAAGTGATACGTCTGGCCGCTTCACGAACCGCTTGAACCGCCGGCAAAAGCATCGCGATTAGGATGCCGATAATTGCAATCACCACTAAAAGCTCGACTAACGTAAAACCGCATTGTCGCTTTAATGTTTTCATAGTTTGACTCATAAAATTTATGTCTAAAAATGCTGTCTATGTAATTTAGCTCATTCTACAATAAATGTCGGGCCTTGAAATTGAAATGTATATAAAGAACGCTTAGAACGGCATTCTTCTGGGAATAAACGAATTATCTGCTAAAGAATTTCGGCACGTAACACATGTTTCGCGTCACGTCGGTATCTTGCCTTACGTTTCGTTGGCAGAGCCTGTTGACTGATGATTTTTGCCCCGTGGAAGTTAATCAACGCGAATC
>CAZKTR010000186.1:0-5542 GCA_964555525.1 uncultured Pirellulaceae bacterium | reverse complement strand
CGAAGTCTGGCGACATCGGCTACAATGCTGCCATTCCAATCAGCCAGTCAGCAATCCGCAAAAATCAAAGTATGAGCGATGCCTCGCAAACTGAATCCCGTTCATCATCTGCTCAAGCTCTAGAACCTAAACCTGTCCAAAGTTCGTTGATGGCTTGGGCTCGTTTGCTGCGGGTGGCCAATGTGCCTACCGCTTGGACGAATGTGCTGGTCGCGTTCTTGTTTGCCCAAGGTAGCTGGAATCCGGCGAGCGAGTTGGTGATGCTTTTGCTGGCGACCAGCTGTTTGTTTTGCGGTGGCATGGTCTTAAACGATTTATTTGATGCCGAGGTTGATGCGGTTGAGCGCCCCAGTCGCCCGATTCCTTCGGGGGCTATCTCGCTGGCGGCGGCGCGGTCGGTTGCGATCGGGTTGCTGTTGTTGGGCCTTGTGTTTGCAGTGGCAGCGGGAATGTTGGCAATGACTTATTCGGCCGCTGGAGTTTCGACGCTGGTAAGGAGTGCGTGTTGTGGAATTGCAGTAGTACTGTCGATCTGGCTGTACGATGGGCCTTTGAAAAAAACTTGGCTGGCTCCGTTAGCGATGGGCGGTTGTCGGTTTTTCAATATCATGCTTGGAGCGTCGACGGTCAGGAGTGAGGTTGCTGCAAACGATTTATGGTTTGGGTTTCCGCCAATTGTGGTTGGCTGGGCGGCAGCGGTTGCGTTGTTGATTGCCGGTGTGACACTGCTGGCTAAAAATGAGTCGAGTGAAAATGTTCAAAACCTGCGAGGCCAGAAGGTCCGTTTAGGGATTGCGTCGCTGTTGGTGATCGGTGGTTTGTTGGGAATCGCAGGTTTGTCACTGCTGTTTCCCAACCCGGCACTAAAAGTGGGGTTACAAAAGTGGTTCCCCTTGATCGTCATATTGATTTCATCGCGAATCGTACGTCATGTGCTGCATGCCTTTGTCTCGCCGTCGCCCGGTTCGATTAAGATGGGGGTGATCTCGGTGCTGCGAAGCTTGATCATTCTCGATGCGGTCGTGAGTTGTTTGGCTGTTCCGGGGGCGATGTTTTACTCGCTGGTGGTGTTGGCGATGTTGTTGCCCGTGTTGTGGCTGGGAAAACGAATTCCAATCACTTAGTCTTTGGCTGTGGGGATCGAAATTTTTGAATTAGAAACTTTAGGACCGTTTTGAAACGACTGTGCATTATTAACGTGGTGGGCCTAACGCCGGGCTTGTTGGAGCATGCTCCGAATTGTTCAGCCGTGGGAACGATCGTGCCTTGGGAGTCGCCGGTTCCGGCGGTGACTTGTACGTCGCAAGCAACTTTGTTGACGGGGAAGCCTCCTAGCGAACATGGGATTGTTGGTAACGGTTGGTATTTTAAAGACACGCAAGAGATTCGGTTTTGGCAACAAGCCAATTCGCTGATTCAGTCGGACAAGTTTTACGATGGGATCGAAACGGCCAAAATGTTCTGGTGGTTCAATCAGTCTTCGGGCTGTCGATATAGCGTCACGCCCAAACCACACTATGGTAGTGATGGTTCGAAGGTGTTTGATGTTTTGGACCAAACCGGTTGTGACCTTGTCCAACGACACGGTACGTTTCCGTTTTTTAGTTTCTGGGGGCCCAACGCAGGTTTGCCTAGTTCGCAGTGGATTGCCGATGCCACTGCAACCGTGATGCGCGAGAAGAAGCCTCAGCTGACGTTGGCTTACCTGCCGCATTTGGATTACGACTATCAACGGTTGCCGGTTCAGGATCCCGGGCGAGTCGCTGAGGTTGATCAGTGCGTCGGAAAGATCGTCACCGCTGCCGATGATATTGGTGCTGAAGTGGTCATTGTGTCGGAGTACGGTTTGGCGGCAGTGGAGCGTCCGGTGCATATCAATCGAACCTTAAGAGACGCGGGTTATTTGCATCTTCGCAGCGGGCCGTTTGGTGAGCAATTGATTCCGGGGGAATGCGGTGCGTTTGCCGTGGCGGATCATCAGTTGGCTCATGTGTACGTGAACCAGTCCAGCGAAAAACAAAACGTGCGGCGAGTGTTGCAAGCTTGCCCGGGTGTTGCTGCGGTGGTGGATCCAGCGGAGTTGCAGTTGGACCATGATCGCAGTGGTGATTTAATCGCGCTGGCGGAGCCGAATAGCTGGTTCACTTATTATTACTGGCTGAATGATGCGGACGCTCCAGATTTTGCTCGGTGCGTCGATATCCATCGCAAGCCGGGATACGATCCGGTTGAGCTTTTTATGGATTCAAAGCTTAAAGCTGCCGTGGCGCTGGCGAAAAAGAAATTGGGTTTTCGCTATCGGATGAATGTGATCCCGTTAGATGCAACCTTGGTCAAAGGCAGCCATGGTTTGCAGCAAGATGGTGACGCGGGGCCGTTGGTGATCGGGCCGGGTTCGCCGCCGGACCGCATGGTTGATTTTCGCGGTTATGTGGAAGGCTTGTTGGGGAAGTCGTAGTTGAATTGCTGAATTTTCAACCGCGAAAGAAACGAAATATGCGAAAACTAAGCAACCAGAAACCATTTGATCTGAGATTCTTAAACCTCGACCCGGTCTTTCGTTTTTTTCGCGGTTGTTAATTCTAACTGGCGTGGCAATAAAAAGTGGTTTCGCTCCGCCAGCACGTAAGACAGGCCGGAGGCGACTGTCGCCACCTTGCGGCTAAAGCCGGATCAACGTTTGACTTGGCAGCCGTTAGGTTCGAGGGCGTCAGCGATTTCTTGGCTGGCTTGTGGGGATAACGCGGTGTTGGTGATGTCCAAGAAAGTTAAGTTGGTCATCGATTTTAATGTCGGCACGCAAGCGTCGGTGATTTTCGTTTTTCCTAAGTGCAACCAAGTCAGTTGTTTCATTTCGGCAATGGTTTCGGTACCCGCGTCAGTGATCGCAGTATTGTCTAGATTTAAAGCTGTTAGCTTTGTCAGTTTGCAAAGTGGCTTCAGTCCGTCGTCGGAGATTTTGGATAGCCAGAGGTTAACGTTTTCCAGCGACTGGATTTTGGCGAGGTGGTTGCAGCCACGGTCTGTGATTCCCGGTTGACTACATTCGCTGACTTCTAGTTTTTTTAGTTTGCTGCATTGGGTCAGGTGGCTTATTGCAGCGTCTGAGATTTTTGTGTTCCGTAAGTTGACTACCGCGAGGTTTTTCATCCCTGAGAGTGCTTCGATGCTTGAGTCGCCGATGGGGGAGCGGACGAGTTGAACTTCGGATAAATCTAAAACGGAAAGTCGGGCAAAGCCTCCGTCCGAGATAGACGAGTCGTTGAGACCAAGGACTTTTAATGACTTCATGTCACCAATGGGTTTGACGAAGCTATCGTCGACGGCCTGACCAGCGAGTTTTAAGAATTTAAGTTGAGGGCACGCCGAGAGGCGACTGACGCCTTTCGCGGAAACGGATTGACAGTGGCTCAGGTCAATCGCTTGTAGGGAACGCAGCGTGGCCAGTTGTTCCAGTGAAGCGTCGTCGATGGTGGACTCCGCACAGCGGAGTTGTTTGAGGGATCGTGCTTGTGCGAGTTGTTTGACTGCTTGGAGTGGTAGGTTCGCTTTTGGTAAGTTCAAAAAGTTCAGTTTTGGCAATGAAGCCAAGCGGCCGGCTGAGTCGGCGGCGAGGTCCGCTGCTGGGAGGTCGAGGCGTTCGATGCTCCGGATCGCCGATAGGAGAACGAAAGTGGCTTCGTTTGCGTTTTCGCCGGCAATGGAAATGCGTTTGGGTTGGGTGATGTCGGTGACTTGTGTGAGGATCGGGTTCACGTTGTGGCAGTTTGATAGATCGACGTGAGAGTTAGCACCGAATTTCGCTCCTGTGGCTTCCAGTTTGGTTTGGGTAGCATTGGGTTTTGCAGTGGACGGAGAACGCAGGACTGGAGGCGGAGGAGGAGTATCGGTACGCGGAGCGGTGTCTACCGGTTCGAGCGTAGCGGCCGGCGGTGGGTTGCTTGTTGCGCTGGACGTGGAGCTGGAGTTTTGTGGGACGCATCCTGTGAGGGCAAGTGAAGCTGTAAGTAAGCTAAAGAATAAGAAGTAGCGTTGCATTTTGTTAGAGACTGCGCTGAGTATGACTGCTTGTGGATGGCATTAGTTTACTGGAACGAGCATTTTGAGCAAATCAGCTGCTTCGTTGTAGCTGGGCTCGCCAGAGTTCAGGTGTCTTGGCAATTCGCCCGAAGTCTGGCGACACCGGCTACCTTATGGTTGGACTGGCTTGTTTCTTGCTAACGCGGTGGCGTCTAATCCCATTCGATTTGCTCGAGTAAAACTTCGAGTTTTTTCGCTCGGAAGGGATTTACCTGAGCGACCCAGTTGATGCGGCCGGTGAGGTGTTGTTTGAAATTGGCGAGGCCATCACGGTTTTGGCTGGAAGGGCCGTGTTTGACGCAGTTGAATAAGACTGCTTTTAGTCGATCGTAATCGCGGCGGTTAACGTTAGGGTGTTGGTTGAGCACGATGCCAGTCGCAGTTTGGCGTTGGCTGGCAAACTGAATTTTAGTTTTGTGGTGGTTGATTTGAAAGCCTTGCTCGAGCGCGATCGCACCGACGGTCGAAGCGAATGTTTTGGCTTGTCGGCCGAACAAACGATCGCCGGAAAACAATAGGTCGTCAGCGTAGCGCGTGTAGTGAACGTTGGCTGCGGCGGCCAAGCCGGACAACCGAGCGTCCAGCCGGTAGGCGATGATGTTGGCGATTGCCGGCGACGTCGGTGCTCCTTGAGGCAGGTGAGCCGGCAGGTACAGCCGCGATGCCGAAAACTGCCCGCGATGCCCCGGCGGTCGTCGGGTGTCCACAATATCTAAATGAGTTTGTGTGGTGGTCAAAGCGGCCATGCAACGAGCGACTTCCGGTGGCATGCCAAACGCGCCGAACATGCCTCGGACTCGGCCACCGCTGATACTGGGAAAGAAGTCTTTTAAATCCATGCGGAGACAACAAGCTTGACTTACGTGCCCGGCGGTAAAGCTGACCGGGTTACGTTTGCGGCAAAAGCCGTGAGCGGCGTTGTGCAGTGGGATTCGATTCAAAAAGTCTTGCAAGATGATCCGCTGGACGGTCTTGAGTTGCTGCTTGGGCGATTCGATCAAACGATACGCGCCTGTGCGTTTTTTGATCCACTTGCAAACGTAGTGGTGCGGTCGATCATCCGGTGCCAAGTGCATGCTGGTTAGCCAGTGTAGGGTTCGACCAGCGATGCCCAGATGCGATGCGAGTTGCTGGCTGTCTTGGATCGTTGGTAGCTTCCAATCGATCCACTTCGTGTTGGTGTAGTAAAAGAAAGCCGTTGGAATGTGGGCCTTGTTGGTTTTTACCAACGCGGTAGCTTGGTGGAAAATAGAATTTGTTTCGATCGCGTCTTGCAGTTGAGCAAGCTTGGGCGGGTGTTCGAATTGTTTTCTTAGTTCGCCGGCAAGTTCGTTGATCCAGGCTTGCGGTTTCTTAAAAATAGATTGTCCCGCTTCAGCGATCTCGGCGGTGCTCCAGCAGCTCTGTGAAATAGCGATGGCTAAGTTTTCAGCGATCGAGCGTTTGGTTAACATGGGCAGTT
>CAZKTR010000185.1:0-6734 GCA_964555525.1 uncultured Pirellulaceae bacterium | reverse complement strand
ATCAATTATTTCGACGATACGAATCGATGGCAAAAACGCATGACGCCGATGGCGTTAACCTCCACCTTGCAACACCTCACAACCTCTCGGGCGACTGGGTAGGGCAGGGGGAAATACTGAAACAAGTCTTGGCATGCTGGCTTACGGTCGACGAAAACGACTCGCCGTTGACACCTCGGCTAGTAGGCCCTCCGGGCATCGGCAAAACCGCGCTTGCGGTAGCCGCTGCAAAAGTCCGCGAACAGCCACTGTACATTTATCAATGCACCGCCGACACTCGCCCTGAAGACTTACTGGTCACACCGGTTTTGGCCGAAAGTGGCAAAATCGCTTACCACGCATCCCCGCTGGTCACCGCGATGATCGAAGGCGCTGTTTGCATTCTGGACGAAGGCAACCGCATGAACGAAAAGTCGTGGGCATCGTTGGCACCTCTTTTGGATCATCGCCGGTATGTCGAATCGATCGTGGCGGGGGTTTCGATTTCTGCCCACCCAAACTTTCGTTGTGCAGTAACGATGAACCAAGACGAATCGACGTTTGAAATCCCCGACTACATTCTGTCCCGCCTTCAACCAACGTTGCGGCTTCAGTTCCCTAACCGCTCCGATGAGATGTCGATCCTCAAGTACCACTTGCCGTTTGGCCCGCTGGACATGCTGGCGATGACGGTCGAGTTTCTACAAACATCGCATGAACTGCAACTGGACTTCTCTACTCGTGACGGCATCAACTTGCTCCGTTACGCGATGAAACGACTGTCACAAGAATCGGATCACCCGCTATCCAAAGACGAAGCTTGGGCCGAAGCGTTGCAAATGTGTTTGGGCCCCGAAGCAACCGACCTAGAACGATTGGCAAAGCAGAAAAACCAAACGCTCGGCGGACAAGCGTTGCCGATGGGCTTTGGCGATTTCTTTTTCAGCGCCGACGATCCGCTTCATCCCGAACTCACGCCTGACGACATCGATCCTGAAATGCTAATGCCGGGCCTTGGCGAAGATGATGATGACCACCCGCATGAAGACGAAGACGATTCCGATCTAGACGACGGTGAGTTCTTTTGAGTTCTGAATTTTTAAAAATTGGGCCCCATGTTACGGTCGCACCTGTCGTCCACGGCAGCGGCGACTTTGCGTGGGAGATCCGCCGGTTAATGCTCAGCGATTCCTTTGACTGCCTTGCGGTTCCGTTACCGAAATCATTTCAAACCGATGTCGAGCAAGCGATCCTTTCGTTGCCCACCCCCAGCGCGGTGTTCCAACAAGACCGCTCAGCACCGATGGCCAAGGACTGGACTCCTGAACGCGATGCAAAAAGCGCTGAAGAAAACGACTTTGACGACGCTGAGCCGGAAACCGCCAGCTACGTGCCGATCGATCCCTGCCAACCGGTGATCGCGGCGCTTCGCACTGCGATGGGCGACCATATCCCTCGTCGTTTCATTGACCTTGAAACCAGCCCCTTCGTACCTCACGCTCGCGTGCTGCCAGATGGCTATGCGTTGAAAAAGCTAAGTCTTGAGAAATTTTCGGCAGCCGTTGCTCCGTTCACGACCGCTCCCGACAATCAACAATGGCGAGACCGAGTCGCTTACATGGCTTGGCAATTGCGGCAGCTATCGGTCGACTACAAAAACATCCTGTTCGTCTGCAGTGTGCTCGACTGGCCTTGGATCCGTGAAGCCTTCCTTTCGAAACAGCTAACCTGTCCGGAAAACGCGATTGTCCAGCCAACCGAGCGAGTTCAAGTTCGCCCTAGCAGTTATTACTTCTTGCTTGGAGAGCTACCACTGATCACGGGACTGTACGAGCACGCGCGGGCGACTTTGGAGGACGACGAAAACCTCTCCATCGACGGCGTTAAGGAATTGCTGTTGGACGCTCGCGATCATTACTTGGTCGAGTACAAAAATCGAGCGAGGAAGATCACGCCGAGTCTGTTGAAGCAGTGCTTGAAGTACATTCGCAATTTGACTTTAATCGAACATCGCTTTTCGCCTCAGCTAACCACCATCGTAACCGCGGCTCAACAAGTCGCCGGTGACGGTTACGCGCTTTCGGTTTTAGAGTCTGCCAAAAAGTATCCCGTCACCGGATCGCTTAACTTGCCCGAGATTGGTATGTCGATCGACCAAGCCGCCTTCCCCGACGGGTCGCTGTATGACATTAACAGTCGCTTACCGGGACCGCCGACGGTGATGTCAGAAATCAAACTGATCCCCAAACCCGACGAAAGCCAAAAGCTTGACTGGCAGCAACGCTGGAATCCCTACTCTCAATGCAGCTGGCCAGCCGAAGACCAAACGATCGAAAACTTCCGGCAAACGGTTTTTGATCGAGCCCAAGAAGTACTGGGCTCTGACTTGGCTCGCACAGAAAAGTTTACCACCAGCATCAAAGACGGCATCGACATCCGCGACACCGTGCGTCATTGGTACGACGGGGAAATTTACGTCAAAGTCCTGCCGCCCAACCGAGGACGTTTGGACTGTGCGGTGATGTTATTCGATTCTCCTGCCGACCCGCGCGATTACGCTTGGCGGACGACATGGTTTGCCGAACACCAGAACGAATCAACGTTAGCCTTTTTTGCGACCGATTTTACTCAGCAACCCGTCGGCCCGGGCATTTGCTTGGCCAACTACGGCGGCGCGATGTTCCTCTTTCCACCGGTTGCGATTCCCGACATCTGGCAAGACCCGCGACTCGAGTTCGCAACCACACTTGAGGAGCAGCTAATCGGCGCGGCTTGTTTGCATGCGAAATCGCCTCACATCGCGCTGCTAAGCCCCAAGGCACCTGGCTACGCATGGAAGCAGATCGCGAAGAAATTCAAGAAGAAGCTGATCCACTTGCCGCTGTCTCGATTCAGTGACGAAACGGTTCAGCAACTGCGAATGGTTCACGTGCTTAATGGCAAAGAGGTCCGCAGTTATGCGGCTGATTTCATACGGCGAGTTTAAACGCGAGAGGGCGCTACCAGTGAGCCGTTCGCGCTAGCGTCGGGCCTTAACAGAATGTCGCTTAACCTAGTAACCGAACCAAAACATGACACAAGGCCCGACGCTAGCGCGTTCGGCTCACTTTGCTCGCAGGGCTCCCGCCCTGAGCTAATGACAAAGACTCCTCCGGAGCCAAACCTTCTTACTTGCGTAATTCGCGAGTCATTTCCGAAAACGCCTTTTTCATTTTCTGGTTTTCGAAAGGGCGAAGATCCGGCACAGCGAGTCCGGTGATCGAATTGAATGCTCTTCGGCTAACGGCCATTAGCTCTGCCACATCCTTGCTCAAGGCAACCGTTTTGTATGTGTTGGCGGCGGTGAGGATACTCTTTTTCGTTTCTAGGTTGGCCAACATCATTTGGTGTTTTTGTTCGGCTAAACCTTGCTTGTAAAACATCGCCGCATCGTAGGTCATTCGATTGCTTTCGATATTGTTTTCCAATACTGTTTTGTCGCCCCCCAAGCGGATTGCTTTTTTAGCGTCAGCGATGTTCTCTCGAGCTTTGTCAGCAAATTTATCTAGCTTCGGGTAGTACTCGTTGTCCACGTTCTCGACAAACTTTTCTTGCAGCCGCGAAACCGTTTTGAGCAACATTAGATAAACGCCGTAGTACTTTTTGGCAGTCTCTAAGTCTTCCCCTGATTCGTTGGTAAGTCGTTCGAGTTCGGCGGCAAATTTCTTCGCGTTGTCGAAGATGATAGAGACCCTCATGAACTCATCGCCGGTAATCGAATCAAGCAGGTTGTCGATGCTCTTGGCATCCAGCTTCATACCGATTCGCTCAAGGTCAGTAACGAGCTTTTGCTTTTCTGCAGCGATCTCATCGGTGGCGGTTGCGATTTCTTCTTCAGCGGCAGCGATCTTTTTGTCGTAACCGGATTTTGTGGTGGCGAACGGACTGTAAGTAGATTCAACGGCCGAGATTTTTTTACGGCGGTAGACAGAGATGTTTTTCCGTTTTTGAATGATCGAATCTTTGAGGTTTGCAATTTTGATACGACGATTGCTAATACTGGAGATGCCCAGCGCTTCGCCTGCGACGTCCAAATATCCTTCCACTTTTTTGGCTTGTGATTCTTTGCTTGGGCTCACGAAATCATAAATCGCCAGTTCTGACTTCTCAGGCCGACCCTGTGCATCATCAAATTCAGCTAGTGCTTTGTCGAGCGCCGAATGTGATTTCTCAAAAAACTTAGCCATGTCGGCGTCTTGTTGCGCGGCGGCTTCTTTGGTTTGCCCAGACGCGAGTGAATTAAACCCGATCAGTACGATCGCCAGCGCGAGTGAGATCTTAGAAATAGTTTTCATTGCGGTGGTCTTTCTTATCTAGAACTGTGGGCCGAAGTGACTGCGGTTCTTTGGGATACGACTTGGTCTGTTAGAAATATACTTTACTCTTTGGGAATGAGTTCGTCATATTTTGGTGATTCTTGCCATAAAAAAAGGTGGTAAGCAAAATGCCTACCACCGTGCCGGTTATTTCCGAATCAAGTGCTATATCTTAGTGGCTGGCGTCACCAACTTAGGGATGTGACCCCAACCCCAAGGCCTGAACTCTGGCGAGCCCAGCTACAACGGAGGTTAAGGTATGAACGATAATCCTGTTGTGACCGCCGCTTGTCGTCTTAGGCCATCGAGGCTGATTGGAATCGGGTCCTTCAACCACGGAGCACAATTGCCTGGACGGTAGTAGCCCAGTGCGTAGCGACACTCGGTCGGTGGGTGGATGGCAGTTGCGTAAGGCAGCGTTACCAAGCTCACGAAAAAATGTGCCGTCGAATGGATCGGTTGCAGGACTGGGCCGTGGGTGTGGCCGTAACGCTCCAACTGTTGGTTTTCAAAGTACAGCGGCTTATGACACAGTGAAGACGCGGTCCAAGTGAACGACTGTGGAACCCAGTGGCGTTGCGGCAGGCGATTGTCACCGATGCTACAGAGTTCCGGAATTTGCCAATAGTCAGAAACGGCTGCCCAGTCAGCGTCACTTAGCTTGCTGTAAGGGATTTTCTGACGACCATTGATACCGTCAATGATCACGTAGCCTCGACGCAGGTCAGCCATTGCTCCCGTTGCAATCACGTTGCCCAAGCGATCGGTCCATGATCGTGAGATCGCAATGTACTGATCGCGGATTCGACTGGCTCGTGGACTGATGTCCAAAGAGATGTCCCGAATAGAACGGCCGAGCAAATTATGGCGATGCTGGTCACATGTCAAACGCACGGGGCGATTGTCAATGTCGTCCGCGTCGTCCTGAAATTCACCTCGCAATTCATTGTCTCGTTGACGATTGGGAGCTCTGCGTTCTTCTTCCTCAAGTTCCCGCTGGCGACGCTTCGTGTCTCGCCGTTCGGTCTCCTCTTGCAGTTCTCGTAGGCGTCGTTCTAGATCTTCTTTTTCTTTTTTTTGCTGAACTGGTTCAGGTGGACGAAGTGAATCGAAATCCGAATCCGAGCCTGAGTCTGGTTGAGGAAGATCCTCTTCTAGCTGGTCGCGTTGGTTGCGGAGACGATTGATCAAAGAATCGTCATCATCGTCCTGTTGCCCTGGGAGGCTCAGAACAGAAACCTGTTCCGCCGCGATTGGTTTCGCCGACCGTAGTGTTGGGACGGTTTCAGTTGGGGCGTAGAACGTTGGTACGCTAGATTGTTGTCTTTGTGGCGGAGTTAGAAAGGCGGTGCCCTGTCTTGGCGGTGTGAAGGTTGAAGCTTGAACGATTTCATTGGATACCTGCTCGTCCTCAAAGGCAACCGCTCGATCGACTTCACGTTCAGCGATCGCGGCAGCCATTCTTTCGTAAGCCGCTTCGTCAATTCTGCTGACTTCGGGTTCAGGTAATGTCTCCAGTTCGGCAAGACGTGGTTGGGGAACGAACAGCGGTTGCGAGGGTTTTGGTTTTCGCTTTACGGGCGCTGGCACTGGAGCCACACGTGGTGTGTTTTTGGCGACGTCGAAATCAGGGGCAGGTAGCTTGCTGGCACGAGATTTTGGTTTGGCCAAATAGCTCGTCAAACGGTCTTGTAAGCCGACCCGATTGGCAGGGCTCGAAATCGATTCACCTTGATCTCCGAACTGAGCAGGATCAGGCAGGTCGGCAACGGTCCGTATCTGCTGCGGGTAGGTCTGTGGTGCCGGAGTCGGTCGAGCAGCTGCGTAGGCTGGGTGTGGTGCATAGGCTGGACGCGGTGGTTGTGCGTATGGCGGTTGCGGCGCGTAGGCTACACGTTGAGGCGGCACCGAATGACGGGTGGGAGCCACGTGAACCGGTGGCATCGCCGGAGGAGCTTGGTAGCTCTCGGCTTGGCCAGTGACCAAGTGTGCTTCGGCGGATTGAGGTTTGCCAATGCGAAACGACTTTTCGGCTGTTTCGAGGAGGTACTTTTGCTGTGCTTCATAGGCTTTTTGAGCAAAGCCAGGATCTGCGGCCTGTTCAACTTGGGCGCGGACCATCTGAGCTTTCAAGGCCTCTGCTTGATGTCGCAGGTACTCTTTTTGAGAAACCTGACCATTAAGTGAACTGGCAGGCAGGAAGACTGCGGCGCCTAGTAAGAGAAACGCAACGCCATGTTTGAGTGAACTGTGAGCGTTTCGCTTGAACCGAGCTCGCAGTTTGCGGCCGGTAAGCGAGGGGCTTACAGCATCATTAGCTATGGTCGTCTGAATGAGACTCCGAGGTGTAGTTCGGAGCTTCGGAAGTAATGGAAATATCATGTGGGTGGCTTTCTCTAA
>CAZKTR010000184.1:0-6760 GCA_964555525.1 uncultured Pirellulaceae bacterium | reverse complement strand
GGACCGAGCTTGACATTTGGCAATACATCCATCTTGAGAAAATTCCAATCGTCCCGCTGTATTACTCAGCCAAGCGACCAGTGATTGAGCGAGATGGTGTTTTGATCATGGTCGACGATGATCGTTTGAACCTCGAACCTGGCGAAGAGCCCGTCGAGAAGATGGTTCGCTTCCGCACGCTTGGTTGCTACCCGCTGACCGGAGCAGTCGAATCAGAAGCAACTACGCTACCGGACATCATTCAAGAAATGTTGTTAACGACCACCTCCGAGCGACAAGGTCGTGTGATTGACAACGATGACGAAGGATCGATGGAAAAGAAAAAAGCCGAAGGCTACTTTTAGACTCCAGATTTTTATCCCTCTGCTTTAAGACCTGTCGTCTTCGAAAATCGACTGGCAGTTTTAAAGCGAACTTGTTCGAGTTTTACCGCCTCGTAATCTTCCCGCAGTAAATCAACACCAAACCAACCCTATGTCAAACGCATCTGAACTCATTGCCTCCGACATCCATGCTTACCTTGCTCAGCACGAGCAAAAAGAAATGCTCCGCTTTCTGACTTGCGGTAGCGTGGATGATGGAAAAAGCACGCTCATTGGCCGCCTGTTGTACGATTCCAAAATGATCTATGAAGATCAGTTGGAGAAAATTAAAACCGGTTCGAATCTGACAAGTGGCGAAAAAGTCGATGGCTTTGATCCAGCGTTGCTGGCCAATCTAACCGACGGCCTTGCAGCCGAGCGAGAAGCTGGCATTACGATTGACGTTGCCTATCGCTATTTCAGTACGACCAAGCGTAAGTTCATTATCGCTGATACTCCGGGTCACATTCAGTACACCCGAAACATGGCCACCGGTGCATCGACGGCTGACTTGGCGATCATTCTGATCGACGCTCGACATGACCACGGCGTGATGGAACAGACCAAACGTCACAGCTTCATCGCCTCGTTGCTGGGGATCAAACACGTTTTGGTCGCGGTCAACAAAATGGACTTGGTTGAATACAGCGAAGAACGTTTCGAGGAAATTAAAAAGGACTACCTTAGCTTTTCAACCCGATTGGACATTCCTGACCTGCACTTCATTCCAATCAGTGCTCTGCTAGGTGACAACCTGGTCGATCGCAGCGAACACATGCCTTGGTACAACGGTAGCACGTTGATGGACTTCTTAGAGACCGTCAATATTAGTAGTGACCGTAACTTACAAGACTTCCGCATGCCTGTTCAAGTTGTGATCCGCCCAGACATCAACTTTCGTGGCTTTGGTGGAACCATCAGTTCGGGCATCGTTCGCGTTGGCGACGAAATCATGACGTTGCCTTCGCGCAAGAAGTCGAAAGTCAAGGAAATCGTGACCTACGATGGTAATCTCGAAGAAGCCCATGCTCCTCAGTCGGTCACGCTGACGCTCGAAGACGAAGTCGATTGCAGTCGTGGTGACATGATCGTTCGCCCGCAAAACATGCCCAAGATCGAACAGAAATTTGATGCCATGATGGTCTGGATGGCTGAAGATCCGATGGTGGCGGGCAAGCAGTACTTGATCAAGCACACTACCAAAACCGTTCCTGGTGTGATCAAGGACTTGCAGTACGAAGTCAATGTCAACACGATGAAATCCGAGCCAGCCACTTCGTTGAAATTGAACCAGATTGGCCGTGTGAACATCGCACTAAACCAACCGATCGCGTTTGACCGCTACCGCAGCAACAAGTCAACCGGCGCGTTTATCGTGATCGATCGCTTGACCAACGGCACCGTGGCGGCGGGCATGATTCTGGACAAAAACACCAGAGACAACACCGGTGCATGGTGGGATGAATCGCCCTCCAGCGCTACACTGACTCGAGAAATCAGTGCCGTGACTGCGGAAGAGCGCGAAACTCGATTTGGTCAAAAGCCAGTTACGGTTCTATTCACCGGTCGACCAGGATCAGGAAAGTCGACGACCGCTTACGGGGTCGAGCGAAGCTTGTTTGACCTCGGCCGAGCGACAAAGGTGCTGGACGGTCAGAACGTCCGCATGGGCTTGAACCGCGATTTGAACTTCTCTACCGGTGACCGTAGTGAGAACATGCGTCGCGTCGCCGAGGTCGCGAGACTGTTCAACCGAGCCGGTTTGATCTCGTTGATCTCATTGGTGTCACCGCGTGAGATCGATCGCGAGCGAGCCAGTGAAGTCGTCGGGAAAGAGAACTTCTTTGTCGTGCACCTTTCAGCTCCAGAGGAATTGGCCGCCAGCCGCAACGAGTCTGCCAAGAAGGTAGGTCCAGAGGGAATGGCTGAATCGGATGCGGTTTATGAGGATCCTGAAAACGCCGATTTGGTGTTGGATACTTCGACGATGGCGCCACAAGATTGCGTTGCGAAGGTTATTGAGTTTCTCGATGGTAAGAAACTGATCTAAGCGTCAGATGATCAAAATAAAAATCTCTTCAAGGTCAACGGTTCGCAAATCGTTGACCTTGTTTTTATAAGAAGCTCGGCTATCAAGGCTCCCGTCAACGAAAAGCGACTATAAATTACCGTCGTAGCTGGGCTCGCCAGAGTTCAGGGGCCTTACCGGTCCGCATCCCGAAGTCTGGCGACTCCGGCTACGCGTAAAAAACGTCGGCCTCGGAGCGAAAGGCGACTATGACTCGTTGCCTCGTCCACTACGTTCAATAAACGCCGTAACGACCGACAGATCAAAATCCATCACACTCTGAACCTGTGTGGCCACACTGGGGTCATCATCTAACACGACTTGATAGGTAATCGGTCGATCTTCGATGGCTTCAAAGTCAAACTCGGCAGCGGCCATGATCGCATCGATCGCCGCTTCATCGGGCTCCTCGTCTTCGTCGCCGACCAGCAGTAGAAACCGCAACGTCGTCATGATTTCGAATTCCACTTCTTCATTTTCACCGGCCAACACCAATGATGCAGCAATTGGATTATCCAAGTAGTAATAAATCACATAGGCTGCGGTTCCCTCAGAGCAAATTCGCAGCACCATCGATTCTTCGCCGCCGGGAATTTTTTCTTCCAGCGGTAAATCCAAGTCACCCGACAAACGTGTAAACTTGTCTTTGAAGTGGTTCACCAACGAAGCCATTTCCGCAGTGATTTCAACTTGGTTCTGATTTTCAAGATCGCCAGCAGCAGAGTACTTGGCGACATGCAGTTGTTTGATTTCATTCATCTGAGAAAAGATAACCGAAACCGCCCGCTGAGAAAGGCGTCGGCCGCAATTATGAGCAATAAATCAATCCAATCGGTATCGCCAAACTTCGTTATCCCCGCTGGCACGCAGGTGGTATTGCAAGATACGATCCAAATCTTGGGCGACAACGATCAATTCAAAAAACCAGGCAATGTTGGTATCGTCATCAAATGTCCGCCTCACAACGGCCTACCATATTTGATTCGGTTCAACGACGGTGCGGAACTGAACGCGACTTTCGACCAACTAACGCTGCGCAGGCTTGAGATCGACACGGCACTGGCCAAATGGCCCGGTTCAAACAAAACAGGTGATGACTTCCGGCCACAGGTAATCTATCGCTGCTTGGTCGGATCCAAAGCGTTCGGACTCTCCAATGACGATTCCGATGACGACGTCCGCGGGATCTTTATCCCCACCGCCCAGCAACACTGGTCGCTATACGCCATCCCAGAACAAATTGAAGATCAAGCCGATCAAAACGACGAAGTGCTGTGGGAATTGGAAAAGTTCCTCCGCTTGGCGCTCAAGGCCAACCCAAACATCCTGGAAGTCTTGTGGACGCCGATCGTTTTGGAATCCACCGAACTTAGCGAACGCTTGCGAAGCTTGCGAGGTGCGTTCCTTTCAAAACACCTTTACAAAACCTACTCGGGCTACGTGTTATCTCAATTTCGTCGCATGAAAAACCGGTTCGAAAAGGACGGCCAGTTCAAAAACAAGCACGCGATGCATTTGCTGCGGCTGTTGTTTTCTGGCATTCACGCGTTAAAGACGGGCGAGATCATGATCGATGTTTCGCAGCACCGCGACTTCTTGCTGACGGTACGCAACGGTGAATTATCATTCGAAAAAATTCGTGAACATGCAATGAAATTAGACCGTCTATTCCAAACCGAATTTGAAAACACATCATTGCCTGAACAACCTGACTTTAACACCGTCGATCAATTTTTGATCGAAGCCCGAGCATCAATGGCTGAAAACTCGACCACGAAAGGCAAGCCATGAACGAACAAGAAATTTTAAAGTGGCAAAGCTACGTCGCTGGCTTAGACTTCAAACCGTTATTTGTGACCGTTAGCGGTGCGCATATCTATGGTTTTAATTCGCCTGACAGCGACGTGGACCTGCGCGGCTGTCATCAGTTGCCGCTAGAAGCCATCGTGGGTTTGAAATCGCCTGTCGAAACAATTGATCGAGAATCGATCGAAGACGGAGTTGAAGTCGACATTGTCAGCCACGATGTCGGTAAGTACTTTCGCTTGCTGGTCAAGAACAACGGCTATGTGCTGGAACAAATCTTTTCGCCGTTGATCATTTCCGGAAAATCATTTTTGGAAGAGCTACGCCCAATCGCGGACAGGTGCATCACTCGTTTTCACTACCATCACTATCGCGGTTTCTTCAACACCAAATTGAAGATGCTCGACAATGAACCTCAGAAGAAGGCCAAGTCACTGTTGTATGCTTATCGTGTGCTACTGACAGGAATCCATTTAATGAACCACGGCCGAGTGGAAACGGATATCCGGAAGTTGTACGCGGACCACGGTTTAGATTTCATTCCTGACTTGATCGCTCAAAAAGTGAAAGAGAAAATCACGTTGCCTAATTTGGATTGGGATTTCCACCGCCAACAATTAATCGATTTGGAAGCTAGAATGGAAGCGGCCTTCGAGGCGTCTTCATTGCCGGAACAGCGTGACGAACAATCGGTGAATGAGTTTTTGCTGCGGTTGCGAATGGGCAGTAAGTAGCCAAACGCTTGGATAAAACGTTAGTCCAACATCCCAAAACCTTTTAATCCCGACACAGTTTCATGCTTAAGTACCGCGACTTTGTTCCCAAACAAATCGAAGCACCCGGTTTTCTAACGCCTGGCGTCCATGAGTCTTTTGAAGCGGCGGTGATTGCGGCTAACGATTGGCTGGCCACCGAAGAGATTCAATTGATCTCGATCGAGACCGTTGTGCTGCCGAACATCTGGAGTCGTTGGGAAGAGGGATCCGACGATGCGTCGATTGGCACCAGTAGTGAAGCACCCAGCCGCTGGCACCAGTTTTTACGATGCTGGTACCGCGATTAAGGTCTGTGGGTAAACGGGAACCGAAAATACAAGCTCGACGCGCTAGCGAGTGCATCCGTCACCGTTTTAAGGGATGCACTTGCTTGCGCCGCGAGCTTGTACTCTAGCTGATTTTTTGGCTAGTCAGAGATTGCCACTGGGCGACAAAATCGACGCGGCCAGCAAACAAGATAGGAAAGCTTGGCAAATGGCAAGGGACGATAGCAGATTTAACCGGCTCAGCTTGCGTTACCGTTGGCAACTGAAAATGGCTAGATACTCGGCGATTCTTTTGTTTCAAGCCGCCCTTACTGCGAATAATGCGATAACGTCGGATATCAAGATAACCATTTTAGAGCGTCTTCAAATCGGTCGATAATATCTTTACGCGCTCCTTCAGTAACCGGATTTCTGTCGAAGTGCGTCCCCGCCCCACCTTCGACTTCTTCCAACACTAACGCCGGAAACAAGGAATACCCGTGAGTAACTCCCAATCGCCAGAGACTCTCCGCCTGCAGCAAGAAAACGAGGCGCTAAAAAAGCGTTTGTCGGA
This sequence comes from uncultured Pirellulaceae bacterium, assembly GCA_964555525.1. Taxonomy (GTDB): domain Bacteria; phylum Planctomycetota; class Planctomycetia; order Pirellulales; family Pirellulaceae; genus Mariniblastus. The sequence continues at coordinate 929 of CAZKTR010000184.1, read as the reverse complement.
AATGCAACGGATGACGGCGTTGGGCGAATTGGTCAGCACAACGACTCATGAGTTCAACAACGTTTTGATGACCATCATCAACTACGCTCGAATGGGGATGCGATACGAGGACAAAGAAACTCGTGACAAGGCGTTTGCTAAAATCGACAAAGCTGGCCAGCGCGCTTCGAAAATCACGAAAGCCGTTTTGGGCATGGCTGGGAACCGTGGCGATCAGTTTGAACTGACAAATTTAGAAAAGCTGATCGACGAATCGATGGTGCTGCTCGAACGTGAGATGCAAAAGTACCGTATTTCGATTGAGTTTGACTACGAAGCCGATTTGCCCGAGGTCCCTGTCATTGGTAACCAGCTTCAACAAGTACTGATGAACTTGATGATTAATGCTCGCCAAGCAATGAAAGACGGCGGTCGGCTGATTGTTAAGCTCAAAAAGAACGCTGAAGCAAAGACGATTGATTTGAGCATTCGCGATTTTGGTCCTGGTATCGAACAAGAAAAGCTAGTTCGAATCTTCGAGCCGTTTTATTCCACCAAAGCAGGGCCTGACGAAACCGGCAAGGGTGGTACCGGAGTTGGGCTGTCAACATGCAAAAGTATCATGGACGCTCATGGCGGTAAGATTCGCGTGGACAGCTCGATTGGCAAGGGTACTTGCTTTACTTTGATGCTGCCGATCCATCGCGAGGCCAGTAAGCCAGTGCTTCGTGGCTTGGCAAGTGTTGTTGCGCCGGCTGCGTCGATGAATGCAAACCTACCCGCTGGATAAAGCGTTGGTACTCGCCACCAAAAAAGCACGGTCGATATCGACCGTGCTTTTAATTTTTCTCCGCTGAGATTTACAGCAGCGGTATTCGCTTTCAGCGATTAACCAAAGATCTTGGGAGCACCCACTTGATCATGAATTTGGTTGCACAGGTTAGCATCGA
>CAZKTR010000183.1:0-6767 GCA_964555525.1 uncultured Pirellulaceae bacterium | reverse complement strand
ACACCGCCTTGGTCGCTCAGATAAACTTCACCCAAGTTAGCCATCGCCTGCTGAACCAGATCGTTGGCCAGCAATTTTTGGCTGACGGCGGCCAGCCCATCGCAGACTTCATTTAGATCGATCACTGGTGGATCGGCCAACGGGATTGTGAAAATGTGTTGATGGTTGAGCGTTCGAAGTGGCTTGCAGCCGATTTGCTGATCACTGGCAACCTCACAATCGTGTAGTTGGCTAACCCAATCCATCGCTAGATCGAATACACGGTCTACCTCGGATTGCTCCGCACTACGATCGTAAAAGGATGCATAGTCGCTGGCCAAGCCTAGGTCTTCCAGCACCAACAGACGCTGCTGAGGATTAGTCGCCAGCACCGATGGCATGGCTGCGTAGACGTCGGCAAATTTCGATACGTTTAAATAAAAATCGATTTCGGCCAGTATTCGCTCATCGGATGCCTCGATGTCAGGATACTTTTCGACCCAAGGCCGCGCCTGTTTGACAATCACCGATCGTTGATCGGTGGTCACCCGCAGCGTCAGGTTCATGTTGCCTTCACCAGCTTTGTCGACACTGACGATTGTTTCTGTCGGCTGGCAAACGTTGATAGAAACCAGTGTTTCCAATAACGCGTTAGGTTGTTCACCGTTTAGGAGTGGGTAGGCAGGCTCATCGTTTGTAACCATTACTTACTTGCTTTCAATTCAGGCCATCTGCTTCAAAGCCGAGACACCTATTACGCGTTGCCAGTGAAGCCCAAAGTCAATTGCGGATCTTCTTCGTGTTCGGCTTCGGGGTTGAGTTCACGGTACAGCAAGCTCGGTTGGATGCCAACGTTGTTTTGATATTTGCCGCTACTGTACTCTTTGATGTCACCATTGATTTGGTGATAGAAGATCTGACAGATCTCGATCCCAGGATAAATCCTGATCGGCTGAACGGCAAACATCTCAAGCGTCCAGAAGCCAGCAAAGCCAACGTCCCCAAAACCTGCGGTGACGTGAACAAACAAACCCAAGCGACCGATCGAAGAACGTCCTTCAATCATCGGGACGAGGTTATGAGTTTCGGTGCGTTCGACGGTTCGCCCCAAGTACAGTCGGTTTGGCTCCAACACCAATCCCGACTCGGGGATCTTCATGCTTCGAGTGCGATTGTTTTTTTTCATGTCCAGCACAACTTCTTCGTAGGTCATGACGTCTTCGTGGAGCGTCAAGTTGTAGCTGTTGGGGTTGATGTTCTCTGCGCGATAGGGATCGATTTGGATGTCGCCGCCAAGTCGTTGTTCGATTTCGAGTCCAGACAGAATCATGTTTCGCTTTCTAAGGCAAACGATTGAATTGAAAAGGCGGGGAGGCACGGCGGTCGATGTTGGGACACCGGCAGCACAAAATTGTGTGAGCCGCATGATTAAGTGTCAAGTCTCGGAGCCCCGGTGCTGACCGAAAAGCTTCGCCGGTTGCGATCTGCGGCACAGCAATCAACTCGGCCAGGGCAGCACGATTTCGTTTTTCGGCAGATAATCTCCAAGAAACGAATTGCCGGGAAGAATAACGGGATTGGCAGCCAAATTGTCTCGTCCCTTAATCGCTGACCAAGCTTTTGCCGTGTCATGGGGTCTTGTCGGTTTTAAGGGCTAACGGTCTAGGGACCACTCTGTGGTGGCAACTATTGGGCTAGAAGTGCCCTGTAAATCGCCAAATGCTTAACATCGGTTAACGAATGGGTATAATTGGGGAACTTCCACTGGCTCCGCCGACAAAGGGATTATGGTCCCGGCGTCTAATCAAGCCAATTTTGTTATGCAGTAAATAGAGAAAAACAAATGAGTCAAAACCCATACCAAACTCCCGCCGATTATGGACAAATCGCTTCGATGGCCAGTGAGGACGCACGTGCCTCGTTTATTCGTAAAACGTATTTGCATTTGCTTGGTGCGATTTTGGTTTGTATCGCGATCGACGCGGCCATCCTGACTCTTTTCGACGATCAGCTTAAGCGGATCGTACCCATGGTCACAAGTGGGTTTAATTGGCTAATTGTTTTGGGAGCCTTTATGGGGGTCAGTTACATCGCTGATCGCTGGGCACACAGTAACGTCTCGCAGTCGCAGCAGTACCTTGGCTTGGGGTTATATATCCTAGCCGAAGCAATCATCTTGATCCCGCTTCTGTACATTGCTGAACATTTTGGACCAAAGGGTGTCATTGAGTCCGCCGGACTGGTGACGGCAGTTGTGTTTACCGGTTTGACGCTGACAGTGTTTTTCACCAAAGCTGACTTTTCATTTTTGCGTTGGGCGATCGTGGCGGGTACGGTCATTGCGCTGGGTTTGATTGTGGTTGCGGTCATTTCCGGGGGTGCAGTGCATCTTGGGTTCTGGTTTTCTGCTGCTATGGTTGTTTTGGCGATGGCAATTATTTTATACAATACCTCAAACGTACTGCATCACTATAACACTCATCAGCATGTGGCTGCGTCGTTGTCGTTGTTTGCTTCGGTTGCATTGTTATTCTGGTACGTATTGCAGATTTTCATGTCGATGGATGACTAAGCTCTGCGGCGCCAACACGGCTCGATCGAGGGGCTAAAAAATGCCTTAGCGAGTGTATTGGCTGATTCGTCAACATCACTGAGCAAGCGACTGTTATCTATGGCTCGCCACGGCGGTTTAATCGCCGTGGAGCTGATATTTTTGTGGCTTTTGCTTGGTGAGTGAGTTTGAGATGGCTGAGGATTTTGTCAATCTTTCTTTGCCTCCCGATTTTGATGGAACAGTACGGCTGTTTCCGTTGCGGGATGTGGTTCTGTTTCCTGGCGTCGTTCAGGCGTTCAATATCTTTGAGCCTCGTTATCGCAAGATGATGGAAGACTGTTTAAATAGCGACCAGCTGATTACGATGGCGACCGTGGATCCGCATGGAGACAGACTTGCTGATGGGCAACCGGCAATCGCCCCATTCGTTTGTATCGGACGGGTGCTCAGCTCGACCAAATTGGAGGACGGAAACTACAACTTGTTTCTGATTGGGGTTAAACGAGCGATTGTCGCGACCGAGCTCAATGCGAACCTACCTTATCGCGTGGCAGAAGTTGAAGTCCAAGAAGAAGATGACGAAGAGCAGTTTGGCGACGGTGTGTCTCGGGAATTGATCCTGTCGAAGTTCAGTGAGTTACTTGAATTGATCCCCGGTTCTAGCGATCAAGTGCTCAAACAGTTCGGTTCGAAAGGCTTGCCGCCATGTCGACTGATTGACATGGTTTGCTACGCGTCGGGCATGGCTCCCAAAGATCAGCTTCGTATTTTGTCGACGATGGATTTAAATTGTCGTGGAGCTTTGTTACTGACTTTGCTTGATGACCGGATTCAGGAAGTCCAACATAAAAGTGGCCCGCGGTTTCCGCCGGAATTTAGTTTGAATTAACTTTGGAAAGGTAAACGATGGAAGTGTCGATTGAATACTGCATGATGTGAAATTACGAGCCTCGGGCCGTCAGTTTGGCGGACCAGCTGAAAGAAGTTTTCGACGTAAAAGCAAAATTGGTTTCATCAAAAGGCGGTTGCTTTGAAGTCATGGTCGACGGCGAATTGGTTTTTTCAAAGCTTAAACAGGACCGTTTTCCTGAAAAAGACGAGGTTGTCGGGCTGATGAAAAAGAATTGAATGCTCGGTAGTTCGATTGAGTGTAATGCTTTAAACTTTTGGGCCACGAACAGACTCAAAAGTTTTCACAAAGGAAGCACTCAACGATGACCGATGCCCCCAAGCCTTGGGCTCAGCCCATGTCGCCCGAGCGATTTGAATTGATGCGAACGATCTTGGACGCGCCCAGCCCGATTGGTCTGGAGGCGGCGATGACACGAGGGATTCTTGAGCCCCACATGCGTTCCTTCATGCCGGACGATTGGGCGATTCATTCGTTCAAAGGCAACGCCGGTATCGTGCTCGATACGATGCCCAATGCGAAAGACGCTTTCACCGTGATGGTGATCGGTCACGCCGACAAAATTCGGATGCAAGTTCGCAGCATCGGCGACGATGGAAAGATCTGGGTCAACAGCGACTCGATGTTGCCAACCACGCTGATCGGTCACAAAGTAAAACTCTTCAGTGAAGATCCTAGCAACTTGGGCAACTGGCGAGTCATCAAAGGCGGAACCATTGAAGCGATCGGTGCGATTCATTTTGCCGATCCCAAGCTGCGCAGCGGCGACAGCGGCATCAAAGGCAAAATGATGTATTTGGAACTGCACATTCATGGTAAGGACAAAAAGAAACAAGTTGAGGCCTTGGGAATCCGCCCTGGTGATCCGATCATTTACGATCGTCCGATCGAAAAAGGATTTGCCCCAGACACATTCTCGGGGGCTTACCTAGACAACGGGCTCGGCTGTTTCGTGACGGCCGAGATCGCTCGGTTGATCGCTGAGTCAGATGTGAAGAACGTGCGATATCTTGGGGCGATGGCTTCGCACGAAGAGATCGGCCGCTTTGGCAGTCGCGTGTTAGCGGAGCAGTTCCGACCGGACGTTTCGATCGCCGTCGATGTGGCGCATGATTTCACAGCAGCGCCGGGGATTGGCGATCGTCGCTATGAACCGATTGCGATGGGCGAGGGGTACACATTGACTCACGGGGCGGTAATGAGTGCCCAGTTAAATTCGATTATCACCCAAGTCTCGGGCGATCATGACATCCCGGTTCAACATGAACTGGCCGGACGCGATTCCGGCACTGATGCGATGGCGGCAGTGTTGGCGGCGATCGATTCGGCGTCAGCGTCGATTGGATTTCCGATTCGCAACATGCACACGATTTCGGAATCCGGGCACACTGGCGATGTCGATGCGGCGATCCATGCGTTGTACCAAACCATTGTCCACATGGATGGCATGAACGGCGGCAAAGGCATCACGGCGCAAGACCTGCGAGACGGGCATCCCCGGTTGGATCAATCGACAGCGCAATCGCACTTGCCACTTCCGGAATCCGACGATGCAGAGTCGGATTCAGAAACGAACGAGGCGTAATTCGAATATGATGAATGGCTTGGCCGAACAACGGATTCGGGCCAAGCCGCCTGGCGGAGTTGATTTGCCACGACGCTTACTTGTCGTTGGTCCCTAGGACATCGTCCAGGATATCAGAAAACTGTTGGCTGGTGAGATCCATCTTGCCTGACGCGGTCGCGCACAGTTGCATTTCCATTTTGGCCAAGTGACCATCGACAGCCATCAAACGAATCATCTCTTTCAACAAAACGACTCTGCTTTCATGCGATTCCGGAATCGTCACTTCCAGCGTGCCTTCGGACAGGCCCGCTAAAGCAGTTTCGAATTCCGACGTCGGGATGTTCCATTGCTCGGCCCTTTCAATCAAGAACCGAACTTCTTCATCGGTGAACTTGTTGTCGGCAGCAGCTAAGTTGACCAAGCTGTGAAAGATTGAAAGGTTGTCCATCGAAGTTTCCGTTAAATGTAGTTCGTTACTGACGTTGTAACGTTTTTTGGACCGAATTGCGAGAGAGGATGACAGTGGGCTTGGAGAATCCGTTTTTGAAGCTGGGTTTTGATAACCCGAAGCGTAAGCGAGAATTTCCGCTCCGCGAGTGCCTCCGAAGTGAATTAGTAAAACCCTGCTAATAGGAACACCAAAAACGGTGTCGCTGGCTTAGTGAAACGCTTGTCCGAAAAAATGGCAGCATCTACCCGGAGTCACCAGACTTCGGAAAGCACTCCCAAGGACTGAACTCTGGCGAGCCCAACTACAAAACCCATGATCGCTAACTGCGATCTTTACATCGAACCTCAGCCACCGCCACAACAGCGTGGCGTACCGCAGGACTCCGGTTCCGATCCAGTCGTAGCTGCTCCGGTCGATGGCGCCGAAATGACACTCAATTGCCGTTCTAATTTCGGCTGATTACAACCAGGGCAGGGCGGTTTCGCGCCATGAGAAACCAAAAGCTCGTACTTCGTTTTGCAATTCGAACAAATAAATTCGTACAATGGCATGGTCTAAGTAAACACTAATGTTGGGGATCTGGAAACTTGAAACTAAGCCCCAATGATACTCTCAATTGAATTTTCTAACTATGCTGACCCCCGAACAATGCCGAGCGTTTGACCAATATTTGATTCAACAACAAGGCGTTCCTGGAGCCATTTTAATGGAAAACGCTGGTCGCGGTTGTGCGCAACTAATCCTCCAACAGCACCGCTTCGCTGATAACGAGCCATTACGTGTATCCATTTTATGCGGCTGCGGCAACAATGGCGGCGACGGATTCGTCATCGCTCGGCATCTATTTAACGCCGGGGCCCAAGTCACCGTCGTACTGTTTGCCGAACCACAACGCTACACTGGTGACGCGAAAATCATGCTGGACTGTTTGGCCCCGCTACAAGCTAACATCACCCACTGGGACGAAATCCAAAGCGCCGCGCAAGCCGAAGCTGCTATCGGCACCATCGACAGCAAACCCTGCCATTGGTGTATTGACGCTTTACTTGGTACCGGTGTTCGCGGACCCCTACGTCCCAACATCGCCCAAGCCGTAGCTACCGCCAACCGCTTGCCCCTTAAACGATTCGCCGTCGACGTTCCGACTGGGCTCGACCCGTTGTCGGGACAGGCTGGTGAATCTGTTTTCAATGCGGACTTCTGCGGGACATTCGTCGCCCTCAAATCCGGCTTTCAAAACCCCGCCGCGAAAAACTATCTGGGAGAAGTCGCTGTGATTGACATTGGCTTCACACCCAACAGCTGT
>CAZKTR010000182.1:0-6785 GCA_964555525.1 uncultured Pirellulaceae bacterium | reverse complement strand
TCGTAGCCTCATCCACTACAGCTTTGCCTTCATAAGCGCGGCCTCTGGCGAGCCCCGCTACGTAGCCGGTGTCGCCAGACTTCGGGCGAATTGCCAGTGCTCCTGAACTCTGGCGAGCCCAGCTACGGCCGGGCGCTGCACGCCAAACTATTCGCAGTAACTCGCTACGTAGCCGGTGTCGCCAGACTTCGGGCGAATTGCCAGTGCTCCTGAACTCTGGCGAGCCCAGCTACGGCCGGGCGCTGCACGCCAAACTATTCGCAGTAACTCGCTACGTAGCCGGTGTCGCCAGACTTCGGGCGAATTGCCAGTGCTCCTGAACTCTGGCGAGCCCAGCTACGGCCGGGCGCTGCACGCCAAACTATTCGCAGTAACTCAACGGCAGCAGCGAATAAGTCTTTAACAGGCGGAAACTATTTCACCGGCAACCAAGAACCGCGAATGAGTTTGAGTTTGCCCCAATAGGGATGTTGTACATCGCCACGTCGGCGCAGGTCTTCCAGTATCGTTTTGTTAGCTGGCTTTACGATTCCTTTGTAGGATCCTCGGCCTTGGATTTCAATTTGTTTATTGAAATCAACAAACTCTGGTCCCAGCCAGAGCGTCGATTCTTTGCCTAACCTGGTGTTGGTAGGCTCGAGTCGAAACAGGTTTTCGCGTTTGATATGGCCCGATATTTTCATTGTTTTCGGATACGGTCGTAAATCATAAAGTTCAGGCTCGTAGACCTTATTGTCTGGAACGTCCGTTTCAAAAAACCAAAAGTATGAGTCGCCTGAGCGCAACGTTTTGACTTCGAACTTAAATCCCGGCCCCGACGGCCAGGTTCGCCTTTGAGCTTGCATCCATTTGATTGCGTGCTGAATTTCTTCATGGTAATCGGTTCCAAGTTGCCCTTTGTATTCGACAACGGTCAGGTTAATAAAGCGATTGAGTTTCGACTTCAGCCATTTTGAGGCAGACTTTTCGATCCCGCGTTTGCTGGTGACATCTTTCTCGCCTACGACTACGTACATCGGCAAACCAACGTGCTTGTTATCCGAGTAATGGTTGACGTACTTCTCAAAGGATCCAGAGAATCCGATTACGCCCGCCCACTGTTCGGGATGCGAAACGGCGATGTCGTAGGCTCCGTTTGCGCCTTCAAAGTGGCCCGATAGAAAAACTTTATCCGAGTCGATCGAAAACCGACGCAACGCTTCTCGTAGTCCCTCATTAACAATGAAGTGTTCACGCGTTGAGTAGTTAAATTTCTGTTGCCCTTTGTTGCGATAATCGACCGACACTACAATCAGGCCTTCACGAGATGCGTGGCCATTGCGAACGGCGGAGCCAATTTCGTTCGATAGCTTTTCGTTATAGCCGCCACACCACAGGTTTAGGTTGTACTCGAGTGTTTGATTACCGCCGGGGAGTGAAATGATCGCTGGGTACTTGCGATGCGGATCGTATTCGGTGGGCAGGTGGGCGATACAACGGTAGCTCTTGGGTGCTGGATTTGCGACTGTTCCAGGCACTTGGATAAAGAACTCGATCGGCTTGCTGCCGTCGTATTGGCTCAGGTCTTCGGCAGCAACGGGTTTGCTTTGCTTCAATAAGGAATCAATATAATTTGGGTTGCCAGTTTCTAAGCTCGCAAGTTCTTCCAAAATCGTTTGACGCCGTGCGTCGGTCGTTTGCTCGGCCAGGTATTCTAGGACCAGGCTCTTGACCGGATATAGCGACTCGACGATCGCCATGTTCTCGATTGCATTGTTAGTGCCGAGCATCCAGCCGCTCATCGCAAGGGCTAGTTTCCGGATGTTGGGGATCGAGTTGTCGTCAGCGACACGAGTGTAACTGTCAAGACGCGCAAGACTGTTCGCGGAGAGGTCATTCTGCAGTGACACTAAAAAACGATCGACGACGACCTGTTGTTCCGGTGTTAGATTGTCAACAGCATCAACCAGTTGTTTTATCTGTTGTTTTGCGTTTTCAATTTTCACTTGTTGCTGGTCGGCAGCTTGTTTAATGGCGTCAAACTTAGCTCGCATGTCATTCGAAAAACCAGGGTTGTCAGCAACTTTCGCAAAGGCGGCGGCCAACCGGGTTTGTCCAAGTTTGAGTCGATTGTCTATGTCAGCCAAGAATTGACGGCCTTCAATTTGTAGCAGTTCAATGCGTTCCTCTTCGACGCGTTCTTTCTCTTCTGGAAACCGGGTCTTGATCAACAACAACTCCTTGCGAGCCATTTCATAGTTCTGAGTTTGGCGGAAAAAATCAGCGATGTCGAACAAGTCGTTAACGTTGTTCGGGTCGGCTCGTCGGATCAAGATGTCTCGCAGAATCTTTGGATCGATCTTGCTAGTGGAAACGGACATTCGCCATTGCTTTAAATCTTTTTTGCCATTGGTGAGTACGTTGACGATGCAGTAACGGGGGGTGATTTTTGTGATACCTTGGACATAGCGACGACGGTTGTTCTTAGCATCACGAATGAAAAAATCGCGGTGACCAAATTCGTTGAATGGGCCGAGTCTCACTAGCTGGCTATTGGTTCCCACAGAGCCGTTGTACTCTTTTTGTGGAATATCAAATTCGATTTCGTTTCGTTGTGATTCGCCGTTGGCGTTATCGACGGAGTTTTGGCCGATAAACACTCGTCGAAGACCGTCATCAATTACAACAATCAAATTTCCGGCTCCGAAACGAGCCGGTGGTGTGTGACCGGCAGAGTAACTTTCGATCGGAAACAACTCTCCCTCGTATTGGAGGTTCTTCTTGGTAGTAACGACAACTTGTTGAGCCGATACTGGCGGTGACCAAGTGACGCTGATGAAGATGGTCAACAACAGGGTGAAGACCATTGGGGTTGGGCCGATTGGCAGTGTCTGATCGTTGGGCTTTGAAAATTGCTGCAACTGGCAAAAGTTATGATTTTGCGTATTCATGTCGAGCGGCTTTGTTGAAGATGTTTGTGTTGTAGTGGTTCAGCACTACCGTGTTTGAATCGAATCGTTCATTGTCGCGATCGGGCTGTTGGAAGTAGAAAGCCGAGCGAAAGCCAAATACGCTTACCCAGCCAATGGCCCCTGTAGTATGATTTCGGCCTGATGGAGGTATTGCTTTATAAACACTATTGTAGGGAGATGACGTTAGGATAATCGTTACAAAAAATAACGATTCTGCAAACAAAAAGATCTTTTGTGAAAGATTTGATACACGATGGTCAAAATGGACAAAGTTTCGAAATCGAGTGGCCAGCTCGATCCAGTTTCGAAAAATCGAACGCCACGAGGAAGTTGGTTTTCTCGGCGGTGGTTGGTCATCTTGGTCTGTTTGCTTTCGGTCGTATGGTGTTTGGCTTATGCGGCCTTTCGAAGTGGATTGGACAACCAATGGATTCAACAGAACGGTGGCGGTGTTCCCTATACCGTATTTTGGATTTTACTCGCGGCTGTTTTTTGGCCGAGCAAGCGATTGGCGTTGCGAATTTGTGTTTTGGCGGTGCTGGTGATTTGTGGGTTAGAGTTTTTTCAGTTGTACAATCCCGAACCCTTAGCGACGTTTCGTCGGACTCGATTCGGCGCTGCTTTGCTGGGTAACACGTTTGTCTGGGCCGATGTTCCGCCGTATTTTATCGGTGGCGTGATTGGTTGGGTGCTGTTGATGATGGTGGGTTCGCGGCAGGAGTGAGAACGAGTTTGTTTTAGGACGCTACTTTCGGCGGAGCGAAAGGCGAATATAAAGGGCGTTGTAGCTGGGCTCGCCAGAGTTCAGGGGCCTGACTGTGCCGCATCCCGAAGTCTGGCGACTCCGGCAACGGATTCCGCCTAAAGGCATAGGTGGCGACAGTTGCCTCTGGCCTGTCTTACGCGGTGGTGGAGCGGCAACGCTTTTTATTGTGGCGGTCGTTAGAATGGAAAAGTTACAAAGAGTCACCGTGCTGGCTGGCTTGTTTTGTGTGCGTATAACGGTTTCCCTCGGCCGGCGCGGAAGACCGGCTGGAAGCACCGTCGCCACCTTTTTCGGCCTCCGGCCGAAGGGACTCCGAACACACCGTTAGAGACTTTGTTCTAACCACTCGTTTTTGAAATTGCCTTGCGGGTCAAATCGGTCAACGATCTCTTGGAACTCTTTAATCCGCGGGTACAAGCGTTCATTCGTGTCTCGATCGAGTGGGTTGTACTTGCCCCAATGGCAGCGTCCTTCGAACAGCTTGGCGATCGCCGGGCCAATGAAATTTGCAAACTTAAAAAAGCCATCGCGGTCGCTGGGCCATTGGTAACTAATAAAACTGATCGCGAACCAGTCATCGTTCGAATCACTCGGTGCTGCCATTGATATCAGCGCATCGTCGCATCGAATGCGGCGGAAGCATATTGGGTAGTGGTGCACATACTGACCCTGTAGTTCACTTAAGTCTTGACAGTTGTCCAGTTGCTCTAGCCATGGTTGCAGTGACTGTTGGTCGCTGGGGTCGTTTTTTCCGCAAAGTCTGACCACGTTTGATAAAAAATCAGTTGCTGATTGTAATTTGCTTCGTTGAACAAACACTTCGATTTCAATGTGCCGAAATAGTTCGTGCTCCATCGTCAACATGGCGTGGGAGTCGTCGACGACTTTCCATTGCCGGAGAATTGTTAATGGTAAAATTCGCTTGAAGAAAAATCGAATGGCCCAAGCTTGCTTTATAATTTTTGCTAAGAAAAACATCGTCACATGTAAGCCAACATCGATCACCGTAAAGCAGTACCAGCGATATAGCCCTCTCAGTCGACTGCGCGGTCGTTCCGTTTCAACTCGATGGTGCCCAAAATAAACCCAAGACCAAGGCATCAAGTAAAATTGTTGCAGTGGATATTCAGCTTCTTGGTCAATTACATCTGACAGACTAGCGTGAGCTGCCGAATGTTCTTGGACGTTGTATTGTGTTCGACAACGAAACGTGATTTTCGTCACCACGCCTAGTAGTCCTATGGCGCACCGAGCAGCTTTCAATTCAGCGCCGGAGTCGATTAACGTCAATTTGGCCTGGCCTGATTGGTCGTCAAAATGTGCGACCTCAACGGCTTGAATAAAGTGCGATAGACTGTGATTGCCCGATCCGTGGGTTGCTGTTGAAGTGGCCCCGGCAACGGTTTGTTCGTCGATCAATCCGACTGATGGCAACGTTAGATTATGCTTCGCCAGCGTTGCCAGTAGGTGTTTGACTTTGCAGCCGCCTCCAACAGTGACCGTCTTCGAGTTCGAATCGACTTGGATTTCGTTTAGGCGTTGGGTTTCTATGATCACGCCAGAAGATTGAGCTGCATCACTCCAAGCGTGTAACGACCCAATCGCTCGGATTTTTTGATCCCGATGGCGGTCAAGAATCGTCAACAGCTCGTCGGTCGATTCAGGTTGATAGAAGTGTTGTGGTTCAAGGCAAACGTTTCTCCCAAAGTTCCACTTTTGATTGCTGTCTGACATCGAATACTTTTTAGTTAAACGCCGTTATGGAGAAGAAGCACGTGTTGATAACTTAGCAATAAAACGGCAGATATGACACGACTACCTTATTCAGGTGGTGCCGCCGTTACAATTCAATCAACCGTCACAACGCGTGCCCCGGTGTCAGAATTAGGATCGATTATATGTATGAGTTGTCTTTAGCATAAACCAGAAAGCTACGTTTCCGAGAGGCCACCCCTAGGTAACCTTGAGGTTAATTTGCATCGTAGGCGAGTTCGTGCAAGCGTTTTCGCCAGCGTTTAATTCGAACCAAGCTCTGCTATTTGAAAACGCGGGGGTTGTGTTTAGGCCAGATACATCAATCTTTTCATCGATAGAAAAATGAAACACAGAAACAAACGTTTAGGCGCTGCCATTGTTGAAATGGCAATTTGTTTGCCCGTCATCGTTTTATTGACCTATGGGACAATCGAACTCGCCGGCGGATTATTCCTCAAGCAGACGCTGACCTCCGCCGCTCATGAAGGTGCACTGGCAGGAATGCGTTTAGATGCTACCGAAGCAAGCGTTCGCGAACGAGTCGAGTTGATTCTTGCAGTTCGTGAAGTAGAGGATTGCGTTATCACAATCACTCCATCAGGAAGCGCATTTGACGCGATGGAGTCCGGCGATACCTTCACAATTCAAATCGACAAAGGCAGTGAGAACAAATTTATTAATCTCACCGCAGTTTCGGTAAGTGTTAGCACGCAACATCCGTAATCTCACTTAGATACTTTTTAATACTCTAACTATCAAAATCAAGCCTTTAGTCTTTCTTGAGACCAACAATGAATATGATCTCCAAGCCAGCACAAGCGTCATTCTTTGCAAAACGCAAAAGTGCAATCCGCAAAGGTGCAATCGTGGTTCTTTTTGCGATCCTTCTTCCGGTTCAAATGATCTTTCTCGGATTTTGCATCGACTTTGCTAACATGCACCGTGTGCGTAATGAAGCTCGTGTAATCGCAGATTTGAGTTCCAAGGCTGCCGCAGACGCGCTGGCTCGAAGTGGAGGCGATGAAACGCTCGCGATTGCTACGGCACAGGCTGTTGCAGCTTCCAATACGATTGGTGGAGATTTTCATAGCCTTGATCCTTCGGAGATCGTTTTCGGTCGGGCTCAAGAGCAAGCCGATGGGCGTTTTGAGTTCACCCAAGGCGCAACTCCGCCTAACTCGGTTCGCGTTTTCGCAAATCGAACAGACGATCATCCCAACGGTCCAGTGGGGCTCTTCTTTGGGAACTTTTATGGAAGATCTGAATTTCCCTTCACTCAAACAGCCACATCAAGCTTTCGGGATGTAGAACTC